>JAZNQJ010000079.1:0-8825 GCA_045590115.1 Alistipes sp.
AGCATCTGCAAGTCCAGTTTTGGTTGCGGCACTACCGCTCCATACTCTACCCTCAGCAATGGCGTATACCTGTTGCTTGCTGAGGTTACGACCCTCAGAAACAACCGATGTAAACACGTTGTAAATATTATCTACGCTCTGCAACACAACCTCACGCTCACGCTCAGTAAGAGGACGTAGGAAACTCATGCCAGAGGCTACGGGTGAAGTGCCAGCATAGTCAATCGTAATACCGAGCTTCTTGCTAAGCATATCCTCAAGGTTGAATAGTGTGCCAAATACACCTATAGAGCCTGTGAGTGTTAGTCTGTCGGCTATGATATAGTCGGCAGGAGCAGAGATATAGTAGCCACCACTTGCTGCATACTCACCCATAGATACTACTACAGGCTTGCTCTTTTGTAGCAGGGTCATCTCCCTCCAGATGATATCCGAAGCGAGTGCCGAGCCACCGGGAGAGTTGACACGAAGTACAACAGACTTAATATTCTTATCAAGGCGTGCATCACGAATCTGACCTGCAAGCGTATTACCAAAGATGTAACCATCGCCCGACGATGTGCCGTCAACAATCTGACCATCAGCGTAGATGATAGCCACCTGATTTTGGCTTAGGTCGGCCATTGAGGTGTCAAACATACCATTAGCGGCGATATACTCCCTAAGCGTTGTCTTATGTAGCTTGCCACGACGGCTACGCTTAACGCCCAGCTCCTCGATATAGGCATCCACCTGATCCTCATACTCAATCTCATCAATGAGACCATACTTCTTAGCCTCCTCTGGGGTGTTTACCTTTAGTTCTGCAGCTAATGTTTCAAGGCTCTTTGCATCCATATTACGGCTTTGGGCAACATCTCCAACAATAGTCTGCCACATAGACATAGACAACGCCTCCATCTGCTGGCGGTTAGCCTCCGACATCTGGGTAAGGAAGTATGGCTCTACGGCGCTCTTAAACTTACACTCCGTAGGGCGGAAGATATCGACCTCAACGCCGAGCTTATCCAAAAGACCCTTGTAGAACATGGTGCCGAAGCTTATACCTCGCCACTCCATAGAGCCTTCGGGGTGTAGCGATATGCGGTTAGCAACTGATGCCAAGTAGTACTCGCTCTGAGAGTACATGTCATCGAAGGCTACTACACTCTTTCCCGACTGCTTGAAACGCTCAAGCGCGCCACGAAGCTCCTCGATATTGGCTGCCGAGATAGTACCCATGCCGTTGAGGTATAAGTATATGGCCTTGATGTTATCATCAGTAGCGGCAGTCTCTATGGCTGATAGTGCCTGAAGCAGCGTGATAGGTGCCTCGAAAGCCATGTTTTGGGTGTTGATATTGTTAAATGGCGAGACGTTTGGCGAGTCTACAATGCTCTCATCAAGATTGATACACAAGACCGAGCGCTCAGCAACAGGTGTTGTTGTGCCCATAGAGGCGAGTAAAGAGAAGCCGAAAATAATGCTTAGAATGAACATTGCTATCGAGCCTACAACCAAAGCTAACAAAGCAGCAAAAAAGGTCTTCCAAAAGTTCATATGCTTAAAATTTTAAGATTATCCATTAACTAACTGCAAAGATATAAAAAAAGTTGTTTGTTTGACTATTTTTGGACTTTTTTGAACATTGTTCCATATGGTTAATATGTTGTTATATAGGATAAAATATAGACAATATTAGGATGTTACACCTATTTTTATTATATTTGCATGATAAATATAGGATTTATGGAGCTTTCAGCAACAAAGATAGAGGCCCTTCGTGAGCTTATCGCCACACCTCAATCAATAGTCATTCTTTCGCACACCAATCCTGATGGCGATGCCGTAGGCTCGTCGTTGGCCTGGGCAGAGATTCTGCGCAAGCAGGGACATGAGGTAACGTGCATACTCCCAAATCGCTACCCCTACTACCTTGAGTTTATGCCCGATATATCGAGCATAGTGATATTTAAGCAAGATGATAAAGGTGCTGCTAAAGAGGCTATTAAGCGTGCAGATATAATCTTCTGCCTCGACTTTCATCTGCTCTCACGTCTCGATCAGCTTGGCGACCTCATAGATGAAAATCAAACAGCCAAACGAGTACTCATCGACCATCACCTCGATCCAAATGAGGATTTCGACCTTATGCTCTCATACCCCAAGGCATCAAGTACCTGCTACCTTGTGGCGTTACTTATTGAGCGTCTCTACGGCATTGAACATATATCACGTAGCATGGCCGAGAATCTCTTTGTAGGTATGATGACCGATACGGGCAACTTCGCTTTCTCATCTGTAACTCCTGATGTCTTCAGGGTGGTATCCCACTTAGCCGAGACAGGAATATCTATTCCCGATATTCACAACCACGTATATAACTCCTTTACCGAAGGTCGCGCACGCCTATTTGGCTATGTAATCAACCGTAAGATGAAGATCTTCCATGGTGGCAGCGTGGCTCATATGTCGATTACTGAGGAGGAGATGCGCCGCTTCTGGTTCCAACAGGGTGACTCCGAGGGTTTTGTGAACTACCCTCTTACCATCAAGAAGATGAAGATGTCAGCCATGTTTACCGAGCATACCGACTTTATACGTGTGTCGTTGCGCTCACGTGGTGATATCGATGTAAACCTCTTTGCTCAGCGCTACTTCAACGGTGGTGGTCATAAGAATGCTGCTGGTGGCAAGTCGTTCATGACCATGGAGGAGACCATCAAACACTACGAGAAGTGCGTTAAGGAGTATGCCGCAGAGGGACTCCTATAGAGAACTTAATGCTAAACTATGTTTAAGACCTACTTACGACTACTTGACTTTGCTAAGCCACTGAGTCGATACACAATACCCTATTTCTTCTTCGCAGCGTTCCATGCGGTGTTCAACACCTTCAACTATGCGATGATTATCCCTATCCTCAACGCTATGTTCAATAGCGATGGAGGCTTTGGATTTGTGCCAACCTACACATTTCCAGCGATAGAGTTTAACGAGGCGGGCTTTACGGCCATCCTCAGCTACCTATATACCCTTGCTTTTGGAGAGAGCTATACCGCAGTTAAGTTCCTTGCTCTGCTTGGCATCGTGACCATCATGATGAACTTCCTGAGCAACCTCTTCCGCTATGCTGCGGCAATGACCGTAGAGAGCCTCAGGGTCAACACCATACAGCGTATGCGTGATGATATGTTCTCGCACGTCATCAACCTCAACGTAGGCTTCTTCAGCAACCAGCGTAAGGGCGATATTATGTCACGCATCACTCAGGATGTCATGGTCGTGCAGTATTGTATCACCAATACCCTGCAGGTGGCCTTTCGTGACCCATTTCTCATCATTGGTTACTTGGTGCTGATGATTAGCATATCATGGCAGCTATCACTCTTTGCTGTTGTGTTCCTGCCTATCGTAGGCCTCGTTATAGGTCGTGTTGTAAAGCGTCTGCGCCACCCCGCTATGCGTAGCCAGGAGCGTATGGGCGAGCTTGTATCTGTGCTTGATGAGTCACTCTCTGGCATTAAGATTGTCAAGGGCTACAACGCCTCAGGATTTCTCGCTGCAAAGTTTAAGCAGATAAACCAGAGCCTCTCAGACCTACTCATATCTATGGCACGCCGTCAGCAACTTGCCTCGCCTATGAGCGAGTTTATGGGCATTACGGCTGTAGCCATCATCCTCGTGTTTGGCGGTCTGCTCGTTGGTGAGGGCTTGATCGGTGGTGCTGGCTTTATCGCCTTTATCGCCGCCTTTTCGCAGATTACACGCCCCTTGCGCTCGTTTATAGATCAGTTTGCCAATATCAATCAGGGTGTTGCTGCAGGCGAGCGTATATTTGCTCTGCTCGATGCTGAGGGCGAGGTTCAGGATGCCCCTGATGCTAAGGAGTTTGAGGGTCTTAAAGAGTCTATCGAACTTCGTGACGTGCGCTTTAGTTACGACGGTACACGTGATGTTATCGACGGTGTAACTCTCAAGCTACGCAAGGGCGAGACTATTGCCTTGGTGGGTGCTTCGGGAGGTGGTAAGTCGACACTCAGCGAGCTTGTACCACGCTTCTGGGATGTTACTGCTGGCGAGGTGCTGTTTGATGGTGTGAATGTCAAGGAGTACAAGCAGGAGTCGCTACGCGCCCGCATGAGTATCGTGGCACAGGAGACAGTGCTGTTCAACGACTCTATCGAGGGCAATATCCTTATGGGTCGCCCTACAGCTACCCATGAGGAGGTTGTTGAGGCCTCTAAGGTGGCTAATGCCCACAGCTTTATTATGGAGAGCCCTGAGGGCTACAACTCAAATATCGGCGATCGTGGTGCTAAGCTCTCGGGCGGTCAGCGTCAGCGTATAAGCATAGCACGTGCCGTACTCAAAAACCCTGAAATCCTTATCCTTGATGAGGCTACCTCGGCACTCGACACCGAGAGCGAGAAGCTAGTGCAGGATGCTCTTACCAACCTGCTTAAGGGCCGCACATCTATTGTCATCGCCCACCGCCTAAGCACAATCTATAATGCCGATAGAATCTATGTAATAGACCGAGGCAAGATTGTCGAAGAGGGTACTCACACAGAGCTACTTGCTAAGGAGGGTGTATATGCCCACCTTATCGCAATGCAGAGTTTCAAGTAGTTGATAACAACCATTAAATAGAGCGGGAGAGCTAATTCAATGTTAGCCCTCCCATTTTGTTTCTAAAAAATTTAAATAATTTTAGATTTTCCTCAATAATTTTTATTACCTTTGCAAAGTAGTTGCACTCGAGTGTGTGTGGCTATGGTTGCTAAGAGTGGCGACAACGAAATTTTTTAACACTAAATATATTTTGTAATATGATCAATTACAAGGATTTGGGTCTTGTGAATACTCGCGAGATGTTCCGCAAGGCAGTAGATGGCGGCTATGCTATCCCTGCATTCAACTTCAACAACATGGAGCAGCTTCAGGCTATCATCATGGCTGCTGCTGAGACAAAGTCTCCTGTGATCCTTCAGGTATCTAAGGGCGCACGTCAGTATGCTAATCAGACACTTCTCCGCTACATGGCTGAGGGTGCTGTGGAGTATGCTAAGGAGCTTGGCTGGGAGAAGCCACAGATTGTTCTTCACCTCGACCATGGCGACTCGTTCGAGACTTGCAAGAGCTGTATCGACATGGGCTTCTCATCTGTGATGATCGACGGTTCACACCTTCCTTACGACGAGAACGTAGCTCTTACTAAGAAGGTTGTAGACTATGCACACCAGTTCGACGTAACTGTTGAGGGTGAGCTTGGCGTATTGGCAGGTGTTGAGGATGAGGTATCTGCTGAGGAGAGCCACTACACTAAGCCTGAGGAGGTTGTAGACTTCGTTACTAAGACCGGTTGCGACTCTTTGGCAATCTCTATCGGTACTTCACATGGAGCATTTAAGTTCACTCCTGAGCAGTGTACGCTCGATCCTCAGACAGGCCGTCTCGTGCCTCCTCCATTGGCATTCGACGTTCTTGCAGAGATCGAGAAGCAGCTTCCTGGCTTCCCTATCGTTCTCCATGGCTCATCATCAGTACCTCAGGACGAGGTTGACACTATCAACAAGTATGGTGGTGCGTTGAAGGCTGCAGTAGGTATTCCTGAGGAGCAGCTCCGCAAGGCATCTAAGAGCGCTGTATGTAAGATTAATATCGACTCTGACTCACGTCTTGCAATGACCGCAGCTGTTCGTGAGGTGTTTGCTAACAAGCCAGCAGAGTTCGACCCACGTAAGTACCTCGGTCCTGCACGTGACAACATGAAGAAGCTCTACATCCACAAGATAAAGGAGGTTCTTGGTTCTGACAACAAAGCATAATTAATTTATTGCGATAAGGGGTCATCTGTGGACTCTCAATCATTGGGCTGAATAGGAAATACGCCAAGTATGTCCTATCCAGCCCAATTTCATGTCGAGACCACATCTAACCCCTTCTCCCAATAAATTTATCACGATATGTGGTCATCTGTGGCCTCTCAATCCAAAGGGCGAATGGGAAATACGTCAAGTATGTCCCATCCGCCCTTTCTCGGATCAGTCTGAAAACCCGGTGGGCAGCTCAATTCTTTTGGGAGCATTAGGACCATTAAGACAATAAGACCATTACGAGGTCGGGTATCGCACTGTTGTTTCAGCTGCTGTGGCGTTGGTGCGGTTGGCTGTGGGCGCTGTCGGCCGCAACCATCTTAATTGTCTTAGTGTCTTATTATCTTTATTGCGGATAGAGCCTTTTCTATGGTGGAGAGGTATAACGACTACCCCACCCGCAAAAAAGAGAGTAGCAGAAGGTCTTCCCCCTGCTACTCTCTATACATTTTCATCCGTCAACTACCCTACCGCTATATGAGCATAACGGTAGATGTAGCATAATCTCTTATGCTATGTACGCCCCTACCCTACTTGCGAGCCTCCTTAGCCTCGATGCACTCTGTAGCATGAGGAACACGCAACAGACGCTCACGTGGGATAAGCTTGCCTGTGGTCTTGCAGATGCCGTAGGTCTTGTTCTTGATACGCACCAAGGCCATCTCAAGGTTGCGGATAAACTTAGCCTGACGCTGTGCCAAGCGGCCATACTCCTCCTTAGAGAGTGTTGTGGCACCCTCCTCCATAACCTTAAAGGTTGGCGACGAGTCCTCAGTGTCATTCTCGTTTGAGGTTGCTGTGCGCAACATATCGAAGTCGGCACGTGCCGATGCAAGTTTCTGCTCAATAAGTAGACGGAACTCCTCGAGTTCAGCGTCGTTGTAACGAGTCTTCTCCTCTGCCATAATCGTAACGTTTTAGTACGGTTATACACTTATAATAAGCGAAGATATACAAAAATTATGAAATACGCAAACATAATCAAAAAAAAGTGTGACCCCTCGGTGGAGTCACACTCTTCGTTTTATAGCGTAAATCGCCCTTTTAGGCCTTTGTAACGGCAATCTTGAGCGGAGCCTCGTCAATATCTGAGTCGATTACAAACTCGCCTGCAGGAGCGGCTGTAGCCTTAACATCGACAGCCAAGGTCTGCTGTGCGATGTACTTGCCGAAGCTCTCAACAGCGGGTGTTGTAAGCTCAGTAGCCTCAATCTCAACACGAATCTTGTCGGTAACCTCGAAGCCAGACTCCTTACGGATATTCTGGATACGATTGACAAGCTCACGTGCCACACCCTCACGACGTAGCTCGTCGCTGATAGTGATATCGAGAGCAACGGTAAGCTTACCCTCAGAGGCTACCAACCAGCCTGGCATATCCTCCGAGGTAATCTCGAAGTCGGCAGCCGTAACAACCACCTGCTGGCCATTAACCTCAAGAGTAGTCTCGGCGTTAGCCTCGATAGCGGCAATCTGCTCCTGAGAGAATGTTGCCACGAGTGCTGACATAGGCTTAGCAAGCTGTGCATAACGCTGGCAGAAGGCCTTGAAATTGAGCTTGATACGCTTTGTGATGATGCCTGTGGTATCTGAGATAAGCTCGATATCCTTGACATTAACCTCGCCCATGATGAGCGAACGTACCTTCTCGATATGTGCTGCCATAACTTTATCAAGCACAGGGATGATAATCTTCTGCAGTGGCTGACGCACCTTGATGTTCACCTTACGACGCAAGGCAAGCACCATAGATGAGGCACGCTGAGCAAGCGACATCATCTCCTCAAGCTCTCGGTTGATGAGCGACTCATCTGCCTTAGGGAACTCTGCGAGGTGTACCGACTCCTCCGTATGGCGGCCGCTTGTGGCGTTAAGGTCACAGAAGATGCGGTCTGTGATGAATGGAGCGATAGGTGCAGCAAGCATTGCCACAGTCTCCAAGCAGGTATATAGTGTCTGGTATGCTGCGAGCTTGTCCTTGGTTAGCTCACCACCCCAGAAACGCTTACGGTTGAGACGTACATACCAGTTAGAGAGGTTCTCGCCAACAAACTGGTCGATGCGACGTGCTGCAGGTGTTGGGTCGTAGTCCTCCAACGAGGCGGTAACATCACGAATGAGTGAGTTAAGCTCCGAGAGTATCCAGCGGTCAATCTCTGGACGCTCAGCTACAGGCACCTCCTCCTCACGACCTGTGAAGCCATCGATGTTGGCATAGAGGGCGAAGAACGAGTAGGTGTTATACAATGTGCCGAAGAACTTACGGCGGCACTCATCAACGCCGTCAACATCGAACTTAAGGTTGTCCCAAGGCTGTGAGTTAGAGATCATATACCAACGTGTAGCGTCGGCACCATACTTTTTTAGCACATCGAAAGGATCTACGGCATTACCCAAACGCTTCGACATCTTGTTACCATTCTTGTCGAGTACCAAACCGTTAGAGATGATATTCTTGAATGCTACAGAGTCGAACAACATTGTTGCAATTGCGTGCAATGTGTAGAACCAGCCACGTGTCTGGTCAACACCCTCAGCGATAAAGTCGGCAGGATAGATCTGGTCGAAGCCCTCCTTAGCCTCAAATGGGTAGTGTACCTGGGCATAAGGCATAGCACCAGAGTCGAACCATACGTCGATAAGGTCTGGCTCACGACGCATAGGCTCGCCCTTAGACGATACCAAGATGATGTTATCAACATATGGGCGGTGTAGGTCAATATTCTCTGTCGAGTAGTTCTCCTTAGACATATCGCCTACCTTGAAGTTCTTGTATGGGTTCTCTGTCATCACGCCAGCAGCCACAGCCTTCTCAATCTCGGCGATAAGCTCCTCAATAGAGCCGATGCACTTAAGCTCTGAGCGATCCTCAGTAGCCCAGATTGGGAGTGGAGTACCCCAGAAGCGTGAACGTGAGAGGTTCCAGTCGTTGATGTTCTCGAGCCACTTGCCGAAACGGCCTGTACC
>JAZNQJ010000080.1:0-8260 GCA_045590115.1 Alistipes sp.
GTATGACTACTCGAGGGGCCTGTGCCTATACGATACAACTCTTTGATACTCTTCATAATCTTAACTCATTAAGAAATTATGCCAACGCAAAGGTAATATTTTTGCGAGGAATTAGCGCCATCAGCCCCATTTTTTTGTACCTTTGGCATCATAATGACACTCTACCGATGGCAACACTCTACTTTCACATACCATTTTGCAAGCAGATATGCTCCTACTGCGACTTCTATCGTGTGGGCGCTACGGAGCTACTACCCAAAGTATTGGAGCAGATGCACATAGAGCTGGAGCGTCGTGCCTCATACCTACAAGAGCGCACACTACATAGCATATACTTTGGCGGCGGCACCCCCTCGCTGCTACACCCTAACGACATAGAGAGCCTCATAAACCATGCCCGAGAGTTGTTTGACTGCAGTGCGGTTAGTGAAATTACTATCGAGGCAAACCCCGATGACCTTAGCCAAGAGTATGTCGAGGCGTTGAGCCATACAAGCGTAAATCGTGTAAGTCTTGGCATACAATCGTTTGATGATAAGGTACTTCAGTTTATGAATCGCCGACATACAGGCACTGAGGCTGAGACTGCCGTAGAAAGGCTACGCAAGGCGGGCATTGACAATATCTCTATAGATATAATCTTTGGCATCGGAGGCTTTGCGCAGGATCATCTCGGAGAGTCGCTACGCCGAGCCATAACCCTTGACGTGGAGCATATATCAGCATATCATCTTACCATTGAGGAGCGCACACGCCTTGGCATTATGGCACGCAAGGGCGAGTATAAACCCGTCTCTGAGGAGCGTTCTGAGGCGGAGTTTCTGCGTGTACACCAAGCATTTAGCGATGCCGGCTATGACCACTATGAGGTCTCCAACTTTGCTAAGCGAGGTCGTCGTGCAGAGCATAACTCGGCATATTGGCGTGGCGTGGAGTATCTGGGTATAGGTGCCGGTGCGCACTCTTTCTCGGGCGATAACCGCACATGGTGTACATCAACAGCCAAGGAGTATAGCGAGGGTCTGTTTAGGTATGATGGCGAGGAGCTTACACCCACCGACCACCTCAACGAGTACATCATGACAGGACTACGCACAAGCCGAGGCATCAGCTTAGAGCATATCGCCACCCATTTTGGCACTTCGGAGCGTGAGCGCATAGAGCATCTTGCCAAGCCATGGATTGCGGGCGGAAGTCTACAACAGATTAATAACCAGCTACTCATCCCTGCCGAGAAGTTCTTGGTCTCAGATGCAATAATTGAGTCACTTTTTGTCTAATTATTTGGATAATTGAAAAAAATATCCTAACTTTACTATCCAAATTATAACCTTTTATATCCAAATACCCGACATAAGGAGCTATATATCTACATATCAGCTCGTTATGTTGCCATACGTCGTATAGAATAGAGAGATTAAAACTAACAAATACAGATTAACTATGTCAGGACTAAAATTTGACAAACGTGAATTGGGCAACTTGGAGTACTCGCTCGACAGAGAGATGCTCGCTACGGATCGTCGTGGCGGATATATGAGTACTACGATTGTTGGCTGCAACACACGTAAGTACCATGGTCTGATGGTCGCACCCATCGACCAGAGCGATTGCACATACGTGCTGCTGTCATCGCTCGATGAGACAATCATCCAGCACGACCAATCGTTCAACCTCGCTATCCACCGCTTTAATGGCGTATATGAGCCACGAGGCCACAAGTATATCACCGACTTTGAGTATACGCCAACACCAACAATCACCTATCGTGTAGGTGGCGTAGTGCTGCGCAAGGAGCTGCTATGGATTCACAAGCGCACACAGCTTATGATTCGCTACACATTGGTGGATGCCCACTCAGAGACAACACTACGCCTACGCCCACTGCTCGCCTTCCGTGATAAGCACTCGCTATCGAAGGCAAACATGGAGGCTGATGGTCGTGCCTACCCTATCCCTTACGGTGTTAAGTGCCGCCTCTACGAGGGCTTCCCTTGGCTACATATGCAGCTCAACAAGGAGGATGCCGAGTTTGTGGCAGCACCCGATTGGTACTACAACTTTGAGTATCAGAAGGAGCTACGCCGTGGCTATGAGGGCTATGAGGACCTGCTCACAACAGGCTATTTCGAGTTTAAGATTAACAAGGGCGAGAGCGTGATATTCTCAGCAGCCACTGACCTTATGGCATCGCCCGAGACAATATCTGCAGTATACGAGGCATCGCTTGCCCGCCGCACACATAAGGTGGACCTTATCAGCTGCCTTGAACATTCGGCACGTCAGTTTGTCATCCGTCGTGGTGATAACCGAGCAGAGGTTATCGCCGGCTACCCATGGTTTGGCCCATTCATGGAGGATACGTTCATGGCTCTTCCAGGCCTCACACTAACACAGGGACATAAGGAGGACTGCATAGATGTTCTCGACACCGCCGTACGTGACATCGAGGCAAGTGGTCTGCTTGAGGGCAAATCACTTCCTGCAGCCGTAGATGCTCCACTATGGTTCTTCTTCACACTCCAGCAGCTTGAGGGTCACATCACACAGAAGGAGCTATGGGCAAAGTATGGCAATACAATGAAACGCATCCTTGAGGCCTTCAGAGCGGGCTTTGGCGAGGAGGTAAAACTACATCCTAACGGCCTAATCTGGGCTTCGGCAGAGCGTCCCCTAACATGGATGGGTACTATTGTTGATGGCCAGCCTATAACACCACGTCGTGGCTACCCTGTAGAGCTTCAGGCACTGTGGTACATCTGTGGAGTACACCCTTGCAGTGGCTAAGAAGCAGGGCGACAAGGAGTTTGTTGCCGAGTGGAAGGATGAGCCTAAGAAGACTAAGGGGGCCTTCATCTCTAAGTTCTGGCTTGAGGAGGAGGGCTACTTGGCAGACTATGTGAACTACGACGAGGTAAACAAGTTTATCCGTTGTAACATGGCTGTAGCCTGCGGTCTTGACTATCGCATGCTCAACGATGAGCAGCTTGTGGCTACGCTGCAGACCATCCACCAGCACCTGCTCACACCACGAGGCCTACGTACGCTATCGCCACGTAACATGCTCTATAAGTCGAACTACAACGAGGATCAACGCTCTCAGGATCTTGCATCACGCAACGGCTCTGCTTGGGTATGGCCTTTGATGTTCTACGTTAAGGCATGCTTCGCACTTGGTGGTGCAGGATATGTTGCCGAGGCTGAGCGCATTGTCGAGGCATTCGACGAGGAGCTTCAGACAAAGTGTGTAGGCTCACTCTCAGAGCGTTTCGAGGGCGACCCACCACATGGTCCACGTGGTTCGGTATCACACGCCACATCGGTGGCAGGTCTACTCTTTATCAACGACCTCATCAAGAAGCACTCGGCAAAGAAGCCTGCACGTAAGAGCTGCAAGAAGGCTGAGCCTAAGGCAGAGTGCGATGCCGAGAAGCCAAAGAGAAAGTGTGTACGTAAGAGTGTAAAAAAGTAAAACGTAAAATATATCTATTATGAGAGTCTTAATGTTCGGATGGGAGTTTCCTCCCCATATTGCCGGAGGTCTTGGTACTGCCTGCTATGGCATGACCCAGGGCTTGGCTCGCAACGACGTTGAGGTAATCTTCGTGATGCCAAAGGCATCGGGCGATGAGGACCAAAGCTTTGTTAAGGTTGTCAATGCCAGCGACATCGAGGCACACTACTGTGACTCAAGCATCGAGGGCGCTGACGACATCATGCGTAAGATATCGTTCATCCATATCGACTCGAACATGGTTCCATACATCTCTCCTGAGGAGTGGGCAACCTATCGCGAGGGTTATGAGCGCACAGGCAAGAAGTTCTGGGAGCGCAAGGGCGATAGCTGGACACAGCGTTACACCTTCTCGGGCAAGTATGGTGCAAATATCATGGAGGAGGTTGCTCGCTACGCTGTTGTTGCTGCCGAGGTGGCGCAGCAGCTCGAGGGTCAGTTTGATGTTATCCACGCACACGACTGGTTGACATACTTTGCAGGTATTGCTGCCAAGCGTGTTTCGGGCAAGCCCCTTGTAGTGCATATGCACGCTACGTCGTTCGACCGCTCGTCAAGCGATAATATCGACACACGTGTCTAGGAGATTGAGCGTGCCGGCATGGAGGCTGCCGATATGGTTATCGCCGTATCCAACCTCACACGTAACATCGTTATCAACAAGTATAACATCGACCCAGAGAAGGTTGTTGCAGTACACAACGCCGTACAGTTTGCCGAGAACGACAACCCACTACCTGAGCGTGGTGTGGATGACAAGATTGTTACGTTCCTCGGCCGTATCACCTTCCAAAAGGGTCCTGACTACTTCATCGAGGCAGCAGCCAAGGTGCTTAAGCGAGTGCCTAACGTGCGCTTTGTGATGGCAGGCTCGGGCGATATGATGAACCATTGTATACGTCGTGCTGCGCAGCTCGGCATCTCGGATCGCTTCCACTTTACAGGCTTCCTCAAGGGTGATGATGTGCAGAAGATGTTCCAGCTCTCGGATGTATATGTGATGCCTTCGGTATCTGAGCCATTCGGTATCTCGCCATTGGAGGCTATGCGCTCTAACGTGCCTACGATTATCTCTAAGCAGAGCGGTGTTGCCGAGGTTTTGGACTATGCCGTAAAGGTTGACTACTGGGATGTGGATGCTATGGCAGACTCGATCTACGGTCTTATCACCTACCCTGCTCTTGCCAAGATGTTCTCGGAGAAGGGCATGGATGAGGTTAACAACCTCAAGTGGTTCAACGCTGCTGTGAAGATTAAGGATGTATATCAGCAGGCTATCGACAAGTGTAAATAATAATAAAGGTAACTAAATATGAAGACAGTTTGTTTCTACTTTCAGGTACACCAGCCCTGGCGTTTGAAGACCTATCGTTTCTTCCAGATGGGCAAAGACCATAACTACTTGGACGACTTTACCAATCGTTCTATCATGCAGAAGATTGCTCGCGAGTGTTATCTTCCAATGAATGCACTGTTGCTCAGCCTTATCGAAAAGCATAAGGGTGCTTTCAAGTGTACATTCTCAATCACAGGCTCTGCCGTAGAGCAGTTTAAGGCCTACGCTCCTGAGGTTCTTGAGTCGTTCAAGCAGCTTGCAGCCACAGGCCAGGTAGAGTTCCTCGGCGAGACCTACTCACACTCTTTGGCATCGCTACACTCTGTGGATGAGTTCAAGCAGGAGGTAAAGCTCCACTCGCAGATGCTCAAGGAGGAGTTTGGTGTTAAGCCTACCGCATTCCGCAACACCGAGCTTATCTACTCTGATGATATCGCTAAGGCTGTTGAGGGCATGGGCTTCAAGACAATGTTGGCTGAGGGCGCACGTCATATCCTCGGTTGGAAGTCTCCAAACTTTGTTTATACCGACGCTGCGGACAATAAGCTACGATTGCTGTTGCGCAACTATAAGCTATCGGATGATATCGCCTTCCGCTTCTCGAATGAGGGCTGGCCTGAGTGGCCACTTTCGGCAGATAAGTTCGCTGGCTGGGTAGCCGCTGAGACCGGCGATGTTGTCAACCTCTTTATGGACTACGAGACCTTCGGCGAGCATCAGAAGGCCACTACAGGCATCTTCGAATTTATGAAGAGCCTTCCTGAGGCTATGCTTGCTACAGGCGAGGTAGAGTTCGCTACAGCAAGTGAGGCAGCAAAGAAGCTTCAGCCTGTGGCTGTTCTCCACTGCCCATACGCTATGTCATGGGCTGATGAGGAGCGTGACGTTACAGCATGGTTGGGTAACGACCTACAGAACGAGGCGTTCAGCAAGCTATATGCTCTTGCACCAAAGGTTAAGAAGGCTAAGAATAAGGACTTTGAGTTTGTATGGCACTTCATGCAGAACTCTGACCACTTCTACTATATGGCTACTAAGTGGTTCTCAGATGGCGACGTACACTCATACTTCAACCCTTATGGCTCGGCATACGAGGCGTTTATCAACTATATGAACGTGTTGGCCGATTTCGAGATTGAGCTTAACAAGCTATAGCCCGCATAGGCAAAGATGACGATGACCGCTACCCTCAGTAGGTGGCGGTCATTTTTATTACGGGGGGGGTAAATTTAGTCTACTTTATGGGATGGGCTAAAGATGCCCAATACAAATCGAAAATTTTAGTTGCACTTAGAATAACCACACGCCATACACGTCAAGCAACCATTCTGATATGCCATATTCTCCTGGCCGCACTGAGGACAGCGGCCCTTGCCACGTGTACCATCCTTGATGTAACGCTTCAGTGCGCGCTCCACACCATTCTTCCAGGTGTTGATGGTCTCAGAGTCGAGGTGCAAGCCGTCGACAAGCTGCACAACCTTATCGATAGGCATACCGTAGCGCAATACGCCCGAGATAAGTTTCGCATAGTTCCAGAACTCCTCGTCGAAGAGGCGCGAGATGCCACCAATGGTATTGATATATCCGTAGCGATCCTGATACTGGAAGTCGTAGCGCTTAGAACCATTCGCCTCAGTGACCTTGAGGATGTGACCCTGGGTGATGCTCTTAGGTATATACATAGCATCCTCCTCGATCTTACCTGTAAATATCTCATAGGGGCGGTCATCCTGCTTACCGACGAAGGCAATCCAATCCTCCGAGCCATTCTTGAAGCGTACGATGTCGGCAGGGATAGACTCTGGGCGACGTATAGTCTCGCCACTTGAGCAGTTACCCTTAGCAGCACCCTTATCCTTAACGTCGAGGAGTACGCCATCGCGACAGCCATCGCGATATACGGTGATACCCTTACATCCCGACTCCCACGCTGTGCGGTATACGTCGGCAACAAGCTCCTCGGTTACCTCGTTAGGGAGGTTTACAGTTACCGAGATAGAGTGGTCTACCCACTTCTGAATAGCACCCTGCATCTTAACCTTAGCGACCCAGTCGATATCGTTTGCCGTAGCCTTGTAGTATGGCGATGCTTCGAGCCACTTCGCCAACTCCTTCTCATCGAGATTCTGCAGGCGCGAAGTGTCGTAGCCGTTAATCTCGAGCCACTTGACAAACTGGTGGTGGAAGACGTAGTACTCGATAAACTTCTCGCCCGTCTCGTCAACAAACGAGGCTGTCTGCTCCTTATCCGAAGGGTTAATCTTACGGCGACGCTTGTATACGGGGCGGAATACTGGCTCGATTCCCGACGTGGTCTGCGACATAAGCGACGTAGTACCCGTAGGTGCTATGGTAAGCATAGCTATATTTCTACGACCATACTTCTTCATCTCGGCCTCGAGCTCGGGTGCAGCCTCCAAGATACGCGAAATCATAGGGTTGCCAGCCTCCTTCTCGAAGTTATATACACCAAAGGCACCACGCTCCTTAGCCATATTTACCGACTCGCGATATGCCTCCACTGCGAGGGTCTTGTGCACCGTAACCGCAAAGTCAATAGCCTCCTCCGAGCCATAGCGGAGACCCAGAGCTGCCAACATATCGCCCTCGGCAGTGATACCGAGACCTGTACGGCGACCCTTGAGTGCCATATTCTTAATCTTGTGCCATAGCTCAAGCTCCACGCGGCGAACATCGTCATCCTCAGGATCACTTGCAATCTTTGAGATGATAAGCTCCACCTTCTCAAGCTCCAGATCGATGATGTCGTCCATGAGGTGCATAGCCATGGCTACATGCTCCTTGAACTTCTCGAAGTTGAACTTCGCAGCCTTTGTAAATGGCTCATCCACATAGCTTAGGAGGTTCAAAGCAAGGAGACGGCAGCTATCGTAGGGACACAATGGAATCTCACCACAGGGGTTTGTCGAAACTGTGCGGAATCCCTCATCGGCATAGCAGTCGGGCACACTCTCACGAATGATAGTATCCCAGAATAACACGCCAGGCTCTGCCGACTTCCATGCGTTATGGATAATCTTATCCCAGAGCTTCTTGGCGTCGATATCCTGCACGTATGTAGGTGCCTCAGAATTTACGGGGAACTGCTGGCGGTATGACTCACCCGCCAAGGCAGCACGCATAAAACCGTCATCCACCTTAATAGATACGTTGGCACCAGTAACCTTGCCAGTGTCGACCTTTGCGTCGATAAAGCGCTCAGCATCGGGGTGCTTGATAAGCAACGAAAGCATAAGAGCACCACGACGGCCATCCTGCGCTACCTCGCGTGTAGAGTTAGAGTAGCGCTCCATAAATGGCACGATACCCGTAGATGTAAGTGCCGAGTTCAAAACGGGGCTACCTGTGGGGCGGATGTGCGATAGGTCGTGACCTACGCCACCACG
>JAZNQJ010000081.1:0-8906 GCA_045590115.1 Alistipes sp.
TTGCGCACCATGCGCTCCGATGAGATGTGCACCTCCTCCCAGATACCCTGCTCGCTTAAGAGCTTAACATGGAAGCTCTGATAGCCATTCTCCTTAGGTGCATCGATATAGTTGGCCACGCTGCCTGGCTGCTCCTTGAGGTAGTCAGTAAGTGCAGAGTAGATCAGCAAGCTCATTGCCTTCTCGCTGCAACCCTCAGTATTAGGATAGATAATACGGATATAGTGCTTGCCATCGACATGCTTGATATCGCACCCCTTAGACTGCATCTTACGCCAAATGCTGTAGGGCTTGCGGTAGCGAATCTCGGTACGGGCATCGATACCTGCCTTATCGATAATCTCCGAGATCTTGGCACAAAAACGCTCAAGACGCTCACAAGAGTCAGTACGCTCAGCGCCAAGCAGACGCTCAACATCAGCAAAGTCACGAGGACAACGATAGCGGAACGAGAGGTTCTCCAACTCGGTCTTGATATGGTAGAGACCTAAGCGGTTGGCCAACGGAGCATAGAAGTAGTCGGTCTCGCCAGCGATCTTCATCTGCTTGTCGGCACGCATGCTGTCGAGCGTACGCATATTGTGCAGACGGTCGGCGAGCTTAATGAGCAAGGCACGTACATCATAGTGTACCGCCTCCAAGATCTGACGGTAGTTGTCCACCTGCTTGGAGTGTGCATATTTCTCCTTCTTACGCTTGGTTACAGTGTCGACAAGGAAGGCGACATCATCGCCAAAGCGTGCGCGAATATCTTCAACAGTATATTCAGTATCTTCAACCACATCGTGCAGAAATGCAGCAATGACAGGGTTTACGCCAAGCTCCAGCTCACGAGCAACAATAGTGGCAACAGCCAATGGGTGCATGATAAAAGGCGCACCGCTACGGCGCTTCTGATCCTTATGGGCGTTACGTGCAAATTCAAAGCCGTCACGCATACGTGCTAACTCCTCAGGTGTAACACGCTCCGCCAGGTAGCTGAACAGATGTTCAGCGCCACGATCAATTTGGGCTTCATAGTTCTCTTTCATAATAACATAGGGATTTAAGTGCAAATATAAAAAAAATTTGTCATTATTTATCATTTTTTCATATCTTTGTCGCTGG
This sequence comes from Alistipes sp., assembly GCA_045590115.1. Classification (GTDB taxonomy): domain Bacteria; phylum Bacteroidota; class Bacteroidia; order Bacteroidales; family Rikenellaceae; genus Alistipes. The sequence goes on from JAZNQJ010000081.1 coordinate 1,108, forward strand.
TTAATGAACAAAGAGTTATACAATGAGACTATTTTTACAAGCTATCCTAACATTAGCGACCCTAGCTTTATGTGTTTCATGCAACACTGATGAGCCAACACCAACACCCATTGACAAGACAGAGGGTGCGTTTAGCTTCTCAGATGAGCTATCATCACAACGAGCCTTAAGCGTAAACATCACGCCCAAAGATCCCAATATGGAGTATATCGTGCTTTTGGCACAGAAGAAGTACTTAATACTCAACGATATACTCTCTGCAACAAAGCTCGTAGGCGACGACAACGGATACATCAATGAGCTTGCCAGACAATACAATATGAGTCCTCGTGACCTGCTCACAAAGATGAATTGGCTCTGCACAGGAGAGCGCTTGGGTTACAGTGCCACAGGTCTATATCCCGACACCGAGTACATAGTCTACTGCTACGGCGTAGAGTTTACAGACGAGGGCTTTGAGGCGACAACCGAGATTAGCTACGACATAATTAAGACCGCTGGCCCCGTAGCTAAGGATGCCGAGTTTGACATCACCTATAGTATAGATGGTAACCTTGTGGAATTTTCTATCGACCCTAAAGGTTACGATGGATACTACTATTACTACCTTGTACCCGACTCTTGGCGTGAGTATGTCGCTGAGGACAAGAGCTTAGACACTACCCATATTGAGATGTTTAGCAACATCACCTTTGATAGGTTCAACCAGTGGCACAACATCAACGGCACACCTATTGAGGAGTTTTGCCTCAAGGGAGAACACACCATCTCAGAACGTGTGGAACCAAACACCAACTATATGATCGTGGTGTTTGCCGTAAGCGACGATACAACACCACTACTATGCTCTACCCCCTCGGTTAAGCACTTCTCTTCGGGTGATTTCACCAAAACCTCTCTAAAACTCGATATCAAGGTTACGGATATCACTCCATATAGCGCTAACCTCAACCTAAGACCCTCTAATAATAATGAGGAGTATACCTGCATTTTTCTTGCCACATCACAGTTGCCATATGCAGATAATGATTACCAGATGATGAAGGCACTTGCCAGCGGTTTCCAGCCATCAATATTTACCGGTCCGCTTAAAAACGAGTATCTCGGCCCACTGATGCCACAGACCGAATACGTAGTATTGGCCTTTGGTATTGATGGCAATATGCCCACTACCGACCTATATCAGTTCCGCTTCAGCTCTGCTGAGGCAGTAAGTGGCACAACACAGATTACCGATATTAAACTTGCAAAGCTCTTCGACACTAACGAGATTATCGCTATAGACCCAAGCTATCGTATAAAGTTGGGCGAGTGCGAATGTGTAGCCATAGTCGAGGCCACGACCAATGAGCCTTGCGACAAGCTCTACTTCTGGTGGTATGAGGAGTGGATGAAGATTGAGTATACCCAAGAGGCATTCTTGGAGGATTTGTTGATGTACCCATATGCCAAAAACCCCGAGATTATGGATATGTACTACAGCATGGACAATTATGACCAATTCTTCTTCGGAGGCATTGCCGAGGATGAGAATGGCAATCTCGGCGACATCTACTATGGCGAAAGCTTCCTGCTTAGCGAGGATATGGTCAGCCCTGCTGAGGAGTTCTTCCCATATGTCACCTCAAATGACGATAATACGCCAACAACCTCAAGCCTTAGGGTCGTTGGTATCCGCCGTTAATCACTCATAGAGCAGCTGGCTATGATACGCTTTGATTCGGACTATATGGCAGGTGCGCACCCTGAGGTTATGGATGCCTTAGTGCGCACCAACCTTGAGCTTACAGCAGGTTATGGCAACGACCCATATACCTCTGAGGCTAAGGAGCTGATACGCAAGGCTGTGGGCAACCACGATGCAGAGGTTATGTTCTTAGTGGGTGGTACGCAGACAAATGCTACGGTCATTGACGGCATTCTTGCTCGCCATGAGGGAGTCCTTGCAGCAGAAAGTGGTCATATTGCCGTACATGAGTCGGGAGCTATCGAGGCCTCAGGACATAAGGTACTGACACTACCCCGCCACGAGGGCAAGGTTAGTGCAGAGGATGTCGAGCGATATATTACGGAGTTTTATGCCGATGAGACCTTCCAGCATATGGTAGCTCCGGGCATGCTCTACATATCTCAACCTACGGAGTATGGTACTATCTACTCGTTGGATGAACTGCGTAAGCTCAGCGAGGTATGCCACAAGCACGAAATACCACTTTATATTGATGGTGCAAGACTCGGTTATGCCCTACGCAGTGCCAATGCCGACTTTACGCTTAACGACCTAAGTTGCCTTGCCGATGTCTATTATATCGGTGGCACTAAGGTGGGTACGCTCTTTGGCGAGGCTGTGGTGGTCAACAACCGCTCGCTGCTTAAGAATCTCTTTCCGCTTGTCAAGCAGCATGGCGCATTGCTGGCTAAGGGGCGACTGCTCGGCGTGCAGTTTGCAACACTCTTTAGCGACGGTCTTTATGAGCGCATTGGCGAGCATGGCGTACGTCTTGCAATGCGCATCCGCAAGGCCTTTGGCAGTGCGGGCTATGAGCCAATCATCAGTTCAACGACAAATCAGCAATTCTTCCGCCTGCCTAACACGCTCATAGACAACCTTCGCCGTGAGGCCTCGTTCGATTATTGGGGGCCACGTGGCACAAATGATAGCGTGGTGAGGTTTGTCACCAGCTGGTCAACTACCGACGAGGATGTGGATAGATTGGAGGAGCTACTCAAAAAATATACAGTAAGACAATAGGACGATTAAGACCTTTAAGACGATTAAGACAATTAAGATGGTTGCGGACAACGCTGATACCCGACCTCGTAATGGTCTCAATGGTCTTTAAAAAAATCACACTCCCTAATTTTTGATTAGAAGGCTGCAGATGTGGTGCATCGCAAAAGAAGAGGCCTCGGGATAGTACTTTGGTAGTACAGCCCGAGGTCTCTTACTTTTTGGGATGTGCCGCAGATGCAGCCTTATAATCGAAAATTACTCGTATTGACCCGTCTTAAGACGCATAACCTCATCCTTAGTAAGGAATCGCCAAGCACCACGCTTGAGGTTCTTCTTTGTAAGACCTGCGTAGTATACACGATCGAGCTTCTGCACAGTATAGCCGAGATGCTCAAACATACGACGTACGATACGGTTGCGACCCGAGTGAATCTCAACACCTACGGTGCGCTTATCCTCAGAGGCATATGCTACCTCATCGGCAAAGATGTCGCCATCCTCGAGTGTGATACCCTCAGTAAGAGTATCCATATCGGCACGTGTGAGTGGCTTATCGAGTGTCACCTGGTAGATCTTCTTCTTGTGGTACGATGGGTGTGTAAGCTGACGTGTAATGTCGCCATCGTTGGTTATAAGAAGCAAGCCCAAAGAGTTCTTATCGAGACGGCCCACAGGGTATACACGCTCTGAGCAAGCATCACGCACAAGGTCCATTACGGTCTTCTCGGCATGAGGATCGTCGAGTGATGTGACATAGCCCTTAGGCTTGTTGAGTACAAGGTATACGTTCTTCTCGCCCTGGAGCTTCTCATCGTGGAAGCGCACCTCGTCGGTAGGCAAAATCTTAGTACCAAGTTCAGTTACCACCTGACCATTTACGGTCACCACGCCTGCGAGGATGTAGTCATCGGCCTCACGACGTGAGCATACGCCCGACTGCGAGATGAAGCGGTTAAGTCGAATCTCGCCTGTCTGCTTGTTAGGGTTGTACTTAGGATATGTACGTGGCTTCTCATCACGACGTGGTGCGAAGCTTCGCTTCTTGCCCTCTGGTTTGAATGAACGCTCCTCCTGCTTTGCGCCATAGCCACCCTTGCGGCTATCGTTACGACGTGGACGACTCTCTGAGTGGTCAGTGTTGAAGCTGCGCTCCTCTTTACGACGTGGACGACTATCCGAGCGGTCAGAGTTAAAGCTGCGCTCGCCAGAGCGGCGTGGACGCTCCGAGCCAAAGCTACGCTCCTCCGAACGGTTGCCACGCTCATACTCTGGGCGTAGGCGGTTGTCGGCCGTAAAGTGGGGGTTGAACGATGAGCGACGTGGCTGAGATGTGCTTGTAGCACGATGGTTGTTGTAACCCTCATTATCGGCCTCACGGCGAGGACGAGGGTTGCGCTCAACACGCTCCGTAGAGCTTACTCGCTGACGCTTGTCACGTGCAAAACGTGAGAGGTTAGCTGTTGAGTCTGTGTTCTTGCTTTTCATTTTTGTAAATACTTTATATATATAAATTTGCACTGCAAAGGTAACGTTTTTTCCGAGGTTTACAAACTTTTGCAAAATTTATACCAAAAACCAGGAAATATATTACCTTTGTGGTGGATAAACATATAACGAGATGAACAAAGAGATACTTCGCATTGCCGTACCAAATATTATATCAAACATCACAGTGCCGCTAATGGGCATCGCCTCAACGATTATTGCCGGGCGTGTGGGAGGTAGCGACGCTGCCACAACCATCGGTGCGCTGTCAATAGGTGTCACAATCTTCAACTTCATATATTGGAACACCTCGTTTATCCGCATGGGAACGAGTGGTCTTACGGCGCAAGCCTTTGGTGCTGAGGATAATCGTGAGTCTACGCTGATGCTATGGCGTGCGCTGGTCGTAGCCCTTGGCGTTGGTATCATGGCCTTTGCGCTACAATACCCTATCGGCGAGCTGTCAATACGATTTATGAGTACCGATGATGTTGCTTTAGACAACATCATTGCCAAATATTTCTACACCCGCATATGGGCTGTGCCTGCTGGCATCATGCTCTTTGCCTTTAACGGCTGGCTTACGGGAATGCAGAATGCTGTAATACCCATGGCTGTGGCTATCGTGGTTAACCTTATACACATTGCCTGCAGCTACCTATTCTCCATCGTTGGCAGCATGGGGCTTGAGGGCATAGCACTTGGCTCGGTGGTGGCGCAATGGACAGGAGTGGTCATAATGGTTGTAATCATCGCAACAAAATATCGTAAGAGGTTGGTGCGTGTGAGCCGTAGCGAGGTACTCGACATGGGTGCCATGCGCAGATTTTTCACTATCAATGGCGATATCATCATCCGCACCTTCTGCCTTGTGGCGGTATACACCTTCTTCACTAAGGCCTCGGCGGATAGTGGTGACAACAACATCTTGGCAGTCAACGCCATACTCCTTCAGCTGTTTACACTATTCTCATATATGAACGATGGTTTTGCCTACGCCGCTGAGGCACTTACAGGTCGCTTTATCGGGGCTCGTGACAGTGAGTCACTTAAGCGTTGCATCAAGCTTTGCTTGGTATGGTGCTTTGCCGTATCGTTCATCTTCATAGGCGTTTACGTAGGTTGGTGGAGAGATATTTTCGCCATATTGGTAAGCCCTGAGCAGGGCAACGTATCGGTGCTACAGAGCGTTGCAGAGGAGTATATCGGCTGGATAATATTCATACCTTTAGCCGCAGCCATGCCTTTTGTCATGGATGGTATCATGGTGGGTGCCACACGTAGTCGCATCATGCGTAACTCGATGATATGGGCATCGATAAGCTTCTTCGTGCTACTCTATGGCACACGCTCATTTATAGGTAACAACGCCATATGGCTCGCCTTCTCGATGTATATGCTACTACGCGGTGTGTTCCAATACTTTATGTCGGACCGTCTCAGGGATATATACCGAGAAGCAAACCCAAACAATTAGATAAGACAAAGTGTGTGAAGTCCCCTGGGTATACGATGGATGTATACCTACCCAAATAAATCTAAGGGGCACTTGTTTATAATGAAAATTATATTTAATTTTGTCTAAGCATATTCTGACCTAATATATCACATAACTCGGAATCTGCCGAATCACGACAAAGATATAACATATACTGATAGTTGATTATACCCTTAACCCAAAATTGAAAGCAATTACCTTCAAATATTTACTAATCTATTAATTTTTACCCCCATGAAAATGAAAACTAACTTTTTTTATGGTATTTTGCTAATGTTTGCATTAGCATTTGTTGGCTGTAAAGAGACACCCGATGTTCCCCCTACACCTATTGACCCTGTAGACAAACCCGACTTCGTTATTGAGGTTAAGAACGTAACAGACACCTCAGTGGAGTTTACCATTACCCCCGAAGATGAGGAGATGACCTACATTGCCATGATGACAACAAAAGAGTATTTCGATGAGTTCGAGGATGACGAAGCCTACATCATGGATGACCTTACATGGTTAGACAATGCTGCTATTGAGGCAGGCGTAGACCTTAGCGAATATCTCAAAGAAGTCCTTAAAAAGGGCGTGATTAGCGATACTCAAGACAAGCTCGACCCCGAGACAGAGTATATCGTCTACGCATTCGGCCTATCAAATAATGGTATTGTTACAACATCGCTCTACAAGCAGACATTTAAGACCCTAAGCACAGAGCTTACAGAGCTAAACTTTGAGATCGAAGTAACAGATATTGGTTACGACACCGCCACAGTTACAGTTACCCCAGACAACGACAAGGCCATCTATTTTGTAAATGTTTTTAGCCTCGAAGATTACCAGAACTATGGTGGCGATGAGAGAGCATTTAGCGAGCATCTCAACAAGTTGCGTAACTACTACTATGGTATGGGTGCCACAGCTGACCAGATGGTAGCAAATCTCGGTTATGTCGGCGCTAAGTCGTTATCGGTAGAGGATCTCAAGGCTGGCACAAAGTATATGGCATACGCCATTGGCATCGATGAGCGATTTGTTGCTAATAGCTTAGCTACAGTAGTTGAGTTTGAGACTATTGCCGCTGAGGCTGCAGATCTAACATTTGAGGTGGAGATTACCAAGATTGATTATGACCATATCGAGGGTAGTGTAACACCATCAAATAATGACGATAAATACATCTGCTCTGTACAGTACGCATCAATGCTTGAGTGGAGCGAGTCGGAAGAGGAATTAGTAGAGTCTATTGTCAACGACATCACAGTCTGGGAGGACATCGAGAGTGTATTAAAGCAGGGCCCTATGTCACTCAACAGCATAAGTGGTTTGCAGCCCAATACCGACTATATCGTTGTATGCTTCGGATACGATGGCGCACCTACAACAGCACCACATATCACCCACTTCACAACTACTGATGCGACGGGCGATCCCAATGATTTGGTTGTAACATTTGAAGTTAGCGACATTACACATAACTCTGTAAATGTAACCACTACCCCATCTGTTGGTGCCTACTATTTCACATTCTATACCGAGGCCGAAGAGTTCGACTTCCTTGTTGAAGACTGTGGCTCAGTAGATGCCTGCGTGGCATATCTTGCCAACTCAGAGATCGACTATGGTGCCGAGTGGTTTGAATGTTCACGTGCTGAATATCTCTATGATCTTGGTGCCTCATTGGGTAAAGAGAAGAACTTCTATAACCAGCTTGAACCCTCAACCGAATATGTTGCATATGCCATAGCCGTGGATATGGAGACCGGTGAGCTGGCATCCGAGAAGGGCTTTGTAAGCGATGTTTTCCGCACCTTGGATAAGGTCGTTAGTGATGCTGCAGTCACCATTGAGTTTGGCAACTATTACGATGGCTCTGCACTTGCAGAGTTAGACCCAGCACGCTTCCTTAATTGCAAGGGCTACGCTGTTATGCCTTATACGGTTATAGCAAATGATTCGGCTGCAGCTTGGTACACAGGCTTCTATGATGGCGACTTCACAGAGTGGGGATGTACCGATGATGACATCTATGCTGAGCTTATCACCTATGGCTGGGAGTGGGGTTCTGAGTATGTTTCTGAGAATAGAGAG
>JAZNQJ010000082.1:0-6144 GCA_045590115.1 Alistipes sp.
GTTGAGCTTACCAAGCTTGAACGAGTAGCTTGCTGAGAGGTCTACCTGGTGGCCTACACGAATCTTCCATGGGTCGTTAACAGTAGTAGTTGTGTTGGCTACAGCTGTTGAGCCGAGGTAGAAGTCAGCATAGTTACGTGCATAGAGGTTGAAGTTAGCGCTGAGACGGAAGCCCTTGAATGGGAAGAGGTCAACACCCACAGCAGCAGTGGTCTGTGCAGAGCCTGCTACGTGAACACCCTTCTGCTCAAGCTCAATCCAAGCGTGATCCTCAGCCATGATGCCTGAAGCCACAGTACCATCCATCTTAGCGGTCATAGGCTGACCCTGAGAGTCGTAGTAGTAACCACGTGCATTGCTTGACCATACCCAATCGCCCCATGAGAGCATACCTGTAAGGTTAATCCAGCGTGCTGGCTTATAGCGAAGGTCAAGCTCAACACCTGCGTGGCGAGCATCGATACCTGTGAGGTTTACACGTGCGTAGTCGCCATTAGACATAAGCTTTGAACGAACATCCGACTTATCCATCCACAAAGTGTAGTAAGCATTGAGGTTCAACGCAAACTTCTCGGTACGTAGACCGTAACCACCCTCTACAGAGAATACCTTCTCGTTTACAGCGTCAGGGTTGGTCATGTGGCTTGTTGTAGACTGCAAGAAAGCACCACCAGAGAAGAATGGCGCACGTGAGATGTAACCTACGTTAAGGAAGAGGTTAGAAGACTCTGTCACGTTGTAGTTAACACCAGCCTTAGCTGTGAAGCCTACAAAGTTGATGGTCTCAGAACGCTGGTGTGCCTCATCGTAGTAGAAGCGGTCAACACGCCAATAGCCTGTGTTAGACACAGAGCCTGACACGAAGGCGTTAACCTTACCACGAGTATACTCGAGCTGTGCGAAAGCACCCTCCTGGTGTACGTGGCCATCGTAGTCACGATATACTATGTCGCCGACACCGAGCTTCTCATACTTCCAGTTAGGGTCTGCCGCAGCAATGTTATTCTCAGGCTTTACGTTCTTACGGTCGCCATCGTCGATGAAGTAAGCACCGTCGTAGAGGTCAATAATCTCGTTGGTGTGCTTACCTACATAGTAACGGACATCAACACCTGCTGAAAGCTCCAAGCCAGGGATTAGCTCGTTAGTGTATGTTGACAACAGACCATACCACATATGGTCGTTTATCGACTTAGACATCACCATGCGTGAACCATCGAGGCTCTCAGCATTCATATCCTGGATAGCACCATAATCGAAAGTACCATCCGACTTACGGAAGTTGTACAAGAGCTTACCGTTAGACGAACCGTTCCACATAGCACGATCAGATGATGTACGACCCTGACCAGAGTAGCCCGAGCCACGACCGATAGACATGTAGAGAGCTGTTGAGAGCGATGACTTGTGGTCAATCTGCCACTGGTGGTTGAGCGATATCTGTGGCTTGTGATACTCGTTAACCATTGATGAGCGCTCCTTGCCATTGTTATCAAAACCATATACGGCGTTGTAGCGATACTTGTCCTTCTCGCCTGTCCACTGAGCTACCTTATCCCACTCCTCAATCGAAAGACCTGCATAGAGAGGCTTACGCTGATTGTGCTTCTGAGGTGCGCCAAAGGCTGTCAAAGAGAGCTGGTGGCGGTCGTTAAGACGCTTAGACACGTTTACAAACCAATTGTAGCCTGTGTAGCCTGTACCCTGGATATAGCCATCACCCCAACGCTTACCGAGCAAGATGCTCATAGCCCAGCCATTATCCATAAGGCCTGTTGAGAGGCTCATGGTCATTGTATTTGCTCCGTCGTTACCTACGCCATACGAAACAGTACCACCACGCTTAGCATCGATAGTGTTAGTCACGATGTTGATAGTACCACCCACTGAAGGCGATGAAATCTTTGATGCACCCATACCACGCTGTGTCTGCATTGAGCGAGTAACGTCTGAAAGACCAGCCCAATTTGACCAGTAGACACCACCCCACTCCATGTCGTTTACAGGAACACCGTTAATCATCACAGCAACGTTAGCCGACTTAAAACCACGCATGTTGATCTTAGAGTCGCCATAGCCACCACCATCCTTAGTGGCGTAAACACCAGGTGTTGACTTCAAAAGCTCAGGGAACTCCTGACCACCGAGCTTGAACTCAATCTCCTGAGCTGGGATTGTTGACACAGCAACAGGAGTACGGCGCTGTACAGCCACCGACTGTGTGATGACCACATCCTCCATTGCGATAGCGTCAAGCTCCATCTTGATAGTACCAAGATTCTGCTTAGCGAGCTTGCTATCAACCGCAACGGTTGCAGTCTTGTAGTTCAGATAGCTAATCTGACCCGACTCGATACCCTTACGCAACTGAAGCTGGAAGTTACCACCAGCATCGGTAGATGTGCCTAAGGTTGTCTCGGGAACTACCACGGTAGCACCGATAAGAGGCTGGTCGTTCTCATCAACGACCACACCTGTGATGACGGTCTGCGCCGAGGCAACGAAGCCCACAGCAAGACCCAACATCAAAAGTAAAAGTCTCTTCATAAGCATTAAATTTATAATAAGTTAAAAGTGTTTGCTCTGTGGCCAAAGGCCATGAGTGTTGAACGAAATGGGATAGGGTGACCCAATTTCGACACGCAAAGATAATATTTTATTTTTTATAAAAAAATAAAGCCCGAGAAACTTTACCAACAATAAAAAAACAACCCCGAAGGCCGAAGCCCTCGGGGTTGAGTCTACCAAAAGTTGGTCTATTAGATAGCCGATGAGATAAGGAATGTTGCAGCTACACCCAAGATAGCGTAAAGCTCAGGGAACGCAGCGAGGATAAGGGTCTTACCCATAACGTCGTTACCGTTACCAATAGCAGCGATACCGTTAGCACAAACCTTTGCCTGCATAAGAGCTGAAGCCAAGCAAACGATACCCATCAACAAACCGGCACCGAAGATACCTACTGCAGTAAGCATAGCGATGTCAGCAGTGATCTTAGAAGCAACCATGAAGTAGCCTACGAAACCGTAAAGACCCTGTGAACCTGGAAGCGCTGAGAGAATCATGTAGCTACCGAAAGCACCACCATTCTTCTTCAAAGCACCTACTGCTGCCATACCGCAACGTGCAGTACCAACTGCTGAAGCCAAACCTGATACACCGACCATGAGGACAACGCCTACATAAGCCAAAATTAATGCTGAACTCATAATGTTTAAAATGTTTTAAATTGTTAATTATTATTTGTTTATTCTTTCATTTTGCGTACAGGGTTGAATGTGCGCTGGCCCATCTCAAAACCTGCATTTTTATAAAACTCCACGAAGGTCAGACGCATAGGGTGAACGAACGACGATATCGCAGACATAAATAGGTTGATACCATGACCGATGATAAGGATGATACTTGCTGCAATGATAGGTACAATCATCGCATACCAAGGAGTACCCTCAGCCATAGAGTCAAGACCCGAGAGTCCCATAGCCAATGAGTTGAACACCTGCGCCAATACACCACCCGACAAACCGATGGCGAACAGACGGATGTAGCTCAACACATCGCTCAACAGACCGGTGATATTGTTGTAGGCATCCCACAAACCAGCACCTATATTAATAAGCGGATTACGCTTAACGTTGTTGAGCAGAAGCATTAGCACAGCACCAACACCCACAAGGCCGTAGAATACGGGCGATGAGGCATCGAAGCCTGGGATAGCCAAGTCAAACATTGGCAGACCTACAGCCAACGAGCCTGAGAGCAGGATGATAAACCAGCCCAACAGACCGAATGTCGAGGTAATACCGAACAACTTAGCCTTCATGTAGATATTGATGGCCATACCCACAAGTATCTGGAACACACCGATAGCCAACGAAATCGAGAAGAACTGATTCTGGAAATCGAGGAACTTGATAACAGGGGCATAATCCGATATTGCAAGGCCGAAGAACGAGTTGGCATAGAAACCGAAAGCTACGGTTGCCGATGCACAAACAATCGACAGCAATGCAGCCTGACGAAGTTTTGGGCCACCCTTCTTTAGTAGCGCAAGACCTAAGAGCAACAATACAAGACCATAACCCGCATCGCACAAACAGATGGCGAAGAAGATCATGTAGAATGGTCCAAAAATTGCCGTAAGGTCCAACGTACCATACTTAGGCAGTGCGTACATCGCACCGATAAGCTCGAACAGGCGTGCGAACTTGTTGTTCCTGAGCTTCACAGGAGCCTCATCCTCAATCGTAGCGTCACGACGCAAATAGTAAAGGTTAGGATACTCCTCAAGCAACTTATCAACACGCTCAGCACTCTCTGCCTCTGCCCAGCCCTCCATAACGAGTAGCTGACCATCAGCCTCACGCTGTGCCGTAGCACTTACCTGCAAGCCCTGAAGCTGCTCCATAAGCTCGGCACGCTTTGCCTTGAGAGCATCCATTGACACCGCAACACGTGAGAACGTAGCGTTAAGCTCCTTATCCTCAGCCTTGAGTGCATCAATCTGAGCCAATGTAGCCTTGCTGTCGCAGTCAGGAAGATGTACCTCCTGGCCATCAACTGCAAGTGTCACACCCTGCGATACGATAACTGCAAAGTATACTGCCGCCTGAGTGCGGTTAATCTCGACTACGGTCACTCCCTCCTCGGCTGTTGCCTGTAGAGCCTCGAAGGCTGCTGGCTGAGCCATGAAGAGATGTAGGTCGACACCACGCTGAGCCAAACGGTCGATATCCTCCTTAGAGAATTGACCCCACGGAGCGATATCATGAGCCTGCTTCTCAAACTGAGCTATGCGAGCTGCAATCTCGTTGCGTCGCTCCTGAGCCGATGTATAGGCCGTAAAAGCCTCCTCGCCTGAAGCATAAGGCTTAGAGTCCGAAACATAGGCAGCTGACGACTTAAACGCCTCAAGAGCCTCGATAGCCTTATTATAGGCATCGATAACCATTAGACGCTGACGGTCGCCGTCCGATGGCTCCCAGCCTGTGGTAGTGATATCCACAAGGCCAATCTCTCGAAGCTCATCGATGAAGTGTTCCTGCTCGCCGACATGTAGCACAATGTCGTAACGAATCATCTTACTAATCATTCTCTGGCTCCTCCATAGCCGCAGCTTGCGCCTGACGTGTTTTCACAATCTTCTGAGCTGACTTACTGAGGTTCTCCTCGTCCTCCATAAATCGCTTAATCTTACGTATGGCATCCTCATAGCCAGGTATCTGTACCTTCTCGTAGAGGTTTACCTTCTGAGTAGTTTTGCGTCGCGCATAGTCGAGACTCGCCTCACGCTGGTTGTACACCACGAACTCGATACCGAGACGAGACATTCGCTTCAGCACCCTGATACCCTCGGCATACCACACAGGAGCCGAGAACAGGTCGTAGGCCTTCTCGCTATAGACTATATCTTTCAATACAGGGATGCGCACGCCCGCAATCTTCTGTGACGATAGCTCGACATCTTCGATGCGGATTAGATCACAATCAAACTCTCCCCACAGCTGTACCATATAGTCGTACTGCGCCTTAAGCTCAGACAGCTCCCTCTGGTAAGCGAGTTTAGAGTCCTTCGCACGTTTAACCTCCGAACGCAATGCACTCTCCTTACTCTTAATCGTAGGCAAGGCATTCTTTCGGATTTTGAGCTGTTTGTTCAGCTCACCGAGCGAGGTCTTGTTATACTGAAATTTGATTGCCATAGTGCGTTACTATTCTTTCCAATACTTCTCCATAAGCTCCTGCTTGATGCTTACCTCGTTGCGTGAGAAGTTCTTAGCAAAGAGCTTCCATGCAGTGTCAAGCATCTGGTCGATCTCGATGTTTACGTCAATCGAGAGCAACGCCCCAGAGTACTCACGAGCAAACTCCAACGCACGATTGTCGTAGTCCGAGAGGTCGAAACCGTTCTCGAGCTTAGTCTTAGCATTAGCAGCATCGGCATACAGACGTACGCAGGCATTCATCACCTGTGGGTGATCCTCGCGAGTCTTCTTACCGATAACAAGCTGCTTAAGACGTGACAACGAACGGAATGGGTCTACGATAACCTTACCGGTGTCGGTATCGTTACGTAGGAACAACTGACCCTCAGTGATATAACCGGTGTTATCAGGAATAGCGTGAGTAATATCGCCACCCGAA
>JAZNQJ010000083.1:0-6239 GCA_045590115.1 Alistipes sp.
GTATTGTCTTCCTAAGACCGCTTGGCCCCCGACTTACGAATTGTTCGATAGCCACCCATACCATCACGGTCATAGGCCTGACCTACGGTGGTGATATATGGTAGGATGTAGTATGGTGCATCCTTGCCGAAAGTACCCTCATAGTTAAGGCGATAGGCAAATGTAAGGATATCGTTGCTTACGATAGGCACATAGTGGCGGAAGGTAAGCGAGTACTTATAATATGGGTTTGTCGTGCCGAGCCACTTAGGAGCCAAGATAAGGTGACCCTCAGCCCAGATACCGCGTGATGGTGCGCCCTCCTTGTCACGAGTGTCGTACAACAGACCAAGACGTACGGTGCTGTTGATGCCGCCCCACGCCTCCTCCTCAGAGATAAGTCCCCAGCGTCGATACATATCGAAGATTGTAGGCTCTGTTGCGGGGAACTCCTTATACTCGGCCTTGTTCTTATTTATCTTGTCGAGGTTCAGTGCGCTCTCGTTGTTGTATCCCTGCTTGAAGTAGCTGAAGTGGTAGCCAGCCTCCCAGAAGAGCTTCTTATCCCAGATGTTACCCACAAAGTCGGTCTTGGCAAGCACCTGAAGACGCTGTAGACGATACTTTGGGGTGTAGATAAAGTTCTCCTTATTGCTCTTATCCTTACCTAATGCCACAAGGTCAAAGTCGTAGTGCGACATGTAGCCGTTGAAGCCATAGAAGTCCATAGCCTTGTCGTTGGTAAAGGTTACGGCAGATGACCAGCGTACACCAGGGATAAGGGTCTTGTTGTCGTACCAGAAGATAGCCTGCATCGAACCCTTGGTAAACCACGATGCCTCGATGTACCAATGCGACATAGGGTTAGGGTATGTCGAGCCATCGCCATAGTTATAGATATTCAGCAGTGCGCCAAGCTGGAATCCCTTGTCGGCATCAAAGGCTACGGCAGGGAGCGGGCCAAAGTTAAGGCCTGTCTTAACGATCTCTTCCTTAGTATCCTTAGCCTCCTTCTTGGCACGCTTCTCGGTCTTTGTCTCCTTCTTGCCCTCACTCTCTTGTGTAATTACTTGGGCAGTGAGTGTTGTAGTTAGTAGTGCTGCAACGAGTGTTGCAACGAGTGATCTAAACTTCATAGCTCTATTTTGTAAAAATTATTTCGCGAATCTTTGCATAGGTCTCTTTCAGCTCCTTGAAACACATGAGCTTAAGGTCGGACTTTATGAGTCGTACCAGGCGGTAAACTTCGTGTGCGATGATAGGCGCTGGCAGTGCTGCAAGCGTAATAGGTAGCGCCCACTGCCATGGTAAGACTACGTATGCTACCACAGAGTAGATAATCATCAGCACAGGCCACATCACAAGGTTGATAAGATACTGCACCGAGTTGCGGAATGCCTGATCCTTGAATAGCTTAAATAGCTGGCTGCATACCAGTGTGATAGGCAACGTGAGGATTGATGCAGGTAGCAAGTAGGGTAGTAGCAGTATCAGTATCAAGGTACGCACCGAGCGTGATAGCACAGGGTGCTTTACCATGACCGATGAGAGGCTTATATGGCGGCTATGACGTAGCTTTGAGGCACGATGGCCTAAGCCCATAAGCTCGGCGTATAGCTCGGGGTTGTTCTCCTTGATATAGTTGATGTGCTTTACGGTCATGTTGTTGGCCGCAAAGTGGGCATCCAAGCCACGAAGTCCGCCAAGCTCCTTGTCGCCACGCAGATGGCGCACCTGCATGCGTGCTACGGCAGCGCATATCTCATACACAGCGTCATAGTTTTCATCATTGGGGATGAAGAATATCTGTTGTTTCATGCGCTCGTCGAGCAGCTCCTTGAGCGTGTTCATCTGCTCAGCAGATGTCAGTGTGCTATTCTCGGCGATAAACTTACCCACATTTATAGGCTCGCCAATCTCGACACGTACCGTAGAGCGGAAGCGGAAGAAGTTACCATAGCGCATGCCCACAGGTACGATATATAGTGGCATGTCGGGCATAAGCTCCTGAGCCTGAAAGGCGATGCGGAAGATGCCCTTAGAGAGTGGTAGCGACGAGTATTTTGTCTGGTGTGTACCCTCAGGGAAGATGCAGAAAGGCACCTTATCACGTAGTACGTCTACAGCCTTCTCGATAGTCTCATTATTTTTACGCACCTCGTCAATGCCGTCACGCATACGCATGATGGGCATAATCTTCAGGAACGTAAGTATCTTGGCGATACGAGGGTTGCGGAAGATGTCGGCACGTGCCACAAAGACCTTTGGGCGATGATCCATAGCAAGGATTACCATCGCATCCATCAGGGCATTGGTGTGGTTTGGAGCGAAGATTATCGCCCCATCCTTAGGTAGACGCTCTCGCCCCACATACCTAATTGTGCGGTAGGATAGCTTGAGTACCAAGTCCACATAGTGGCGCAAGAAGCTATATAGCGGGTCGTAGTCCTGTATCTTACGCTTGCGAGCCATATATGATTATAACTTTGTGCGACGGAATGTTGAGGCCACGATAAGGCCTGATACGATGTGCCATACGCCCCAGAGAGCTGTGATAAGCACCATGCCACCATTGTGTGACCACACCTCAGGAGGGAAGATTGCAGGGTTAAAGAGCAGTGTGAGGCCGAGGCCTGAGTTCTGAATACCCACCTCGATGGTTAGCGAGCGACGGTCAATGGCTGGTACTCGCATAAGCGTGGCACCAAGGTAGCCTGTGCTGAGTGCTGTGGCGTTATGTAGGATTACGAACGTGAGAATCACAAGGATGCTCCAATATATGCTTGGGTCTAAGGCTGTTAGTACCTGCTTAAGCGACACAGCCACCATGCCGAGGAAGAGCAGAATTGAGAGTATCTGTAGCGGCTTCATAATTTTCTCGGCAGCCTTAGGCAGGTAGTGAGAGAATACCATGCCGAGGATGATAGGCACACCCAAGATAAGCAATATCTGGTAGAGCATGTCTATGAATGGAATCTCCAGCGTGGGGATGTCGTTACGTAGCGTAGCAAAGCGGCTGTAGAGCGTACCCCAAAACCAGAAGTTGAGAGGTGTAACCACAGGAGCAAACACTGTTGTGATAGCCGTCATGGATACAGATAGCTCCACATTGCCCTTTGATAGCGACGACATAAAGTTCGAGATGTTGCCACCTGGACACGATGCCACCAGAATCATGCCTATAGCCACCATAGGGGTGATGAATGGGTTGAGGATGATAGACAGTAGACATGTTATTGCTGGAAGGGCTATCCACAGTAGCAAGATACCGGTGAATACCGACCGAGGGTAGCGGAATACAACTTTGAAGGTCTGCATCTTAATGCCCAACGCCACGCCGAACATTACGATTGCCAAGATGATGTTTACCAATAACATCTCTCGTGCGCCAAGGTCGATGACCAGAGCATCGAGGCTCGCTAAAATCTCTTTCATAAAACGATGTTTTGCGGGCTGTCACTCCATGAAAGCCCCTTTACAATACGACTAAATTGCACAAATATACTCAAATTTATTTCATAATGTCGCTAACTATGATCCAAATAGGATATTTTAAGTATAAATACTTATAATCGTGGTCGTTGTAACACTATGTACCGGTTAGTTGGCAATTTTCTCAAATAAAGAATTACCTTTGTCTAAAATGTTAAACTCAGACACTATGTCGATACTCAACTATCTACTCCTCGGACTTATCTTTTGCCTTGCCCCAGCAGGTGTTTTATGGCTATGTCGCCGCTTTCCACTACTCGATAAGCTTGGGCCAATAATGCTACTTTACGGACTCGGCATCCTGCTTGGAAACATTGGCTGGCACCCCGCCGAGATGCCATTAGCTCAGGAGATAGCAACAAGTGCCACAATACCCCTGGCAATCCCTATGATGCTGTTTGGCTGTAAGTTTACGCTTAGCGAGGCGAGCCTCCAGCTACGTGTCTGCATAAGTGGCTTCCTATCGGTATTCGTTGCTGTTGTTGTGGGATACATCTTCTTTGGTAAGGATATATCTGAAGGTGCTGAGATTGGAGGCATAATGTCGGGAATGTACACAGGAGGTATGCTCAACGCCGCAGCACTGCAGGCGATATTTAAGGTCGAGGAGCAGGCCTACGTTATAATGTGTTCCTACGATATTGTCATATCGTTCCTCTACTTGGTATTCTTGGTGTCAGTGGGTTACAAACTCTTCCGAAGATTATATGGCGAACATGCTACAACAAACCTCTCGGACGAGGAGCGTGCCGAGCTTGAGCGACAGATTGCCGAGCAGAGCCGTAATCCATATGCGGGTCTATGGTCGAAGGATGGCATCAAGGAGCTTGGTAAGATTCTTGGCATCACGCTTATCCTCGTGGCACTATCTGCAGCCTCTACACTCCCCTTTGCCTCGGAGTGGTTTATGGTGATATTCATCCTCATGCTCAGCACATTGGGTGTTGTTGCATCTTTCTTCAAGCCTATACGTGAGCTTAAGCGTAGCTTCGATATCGGCATGTACCTTATCTATATATTCAGCATCGCCATGGCCTCTATGGCTGACTTCTCAAAGCTCAACCTCTCTGAGGGCCTTAACCAGATAGCCTTCCTTGCAATTGCCGTCTTTGGCTCTATGCTGCTTCATGCCCTCTTCTGCAAGCTCATGCGTGTGGATGCGGACTCTATGGTGGCCTCATCCGTAGCCTTTATCAACTCGCCACCCTTTGTTCCCATGATGGTTGTCGCCATGAAGAACAAGCGTGTCCTTATCGTGGGTCTCGGCGCAGGTATTGTGGGCTATGCTTTGGGTAATCATTTTGGAGTTTTAATCTCCACCCTCCTATCTTTCTTGTGATAAGGGGTCATTCTCGGCCTATCCCTATAAGTAAGCGACCTCGGGCTGTACGTTTTAGTACTATCCCGAGGTCGCTTCTTTTGCGATAGACCAAGCCTAACCCCTTCTGACAAGAAATTTGCTTCTTGTGACGGTGTTGTATTCACTGCCTTCTGACAAGAAATTGGGATGTGGGGATGATTATGGGTGGGGCTAATGAGTTAGTGAGTTTAGGGAATATAGTGATTATCCTTAAACTCACTAAACACCCTAATTTCCCTAATCTCCTTTAAAACTGCCAAAAAAAAGCGGATGGACACATTAAGCATCCATCCGCTTTGAGTCAAGGTGCCAAGGTGGCAACCCTATTTTTGGCGATTACTTCGCTGGGAAGTCAAAGCCATAAGTCTGCTTGAAGAGCTTGCGAACACGTGCGTGGTAAGCCTCCTCAGAGTTGTCGATAGGAGTCTCACGTACGTTGCGTGTGCGTACCTTCTTAGGATCAATAGTAAGTGGTGTCATTGAGTATGTACGCTGCTTAGCTACAGGTGCCTCGCCGAATGACTCAACGCTCTGAACGTTAGCCTTGCCTACTGAAGCGTTAGCCTTAGCTGCCTGAGTAGAAGCACCCTTACGCTTAAGAACAACATCACCATTAACACGTGGGTTAAGTGGGGTAGCCATACCATACTGGAGCTGTGCTACGCAAGGATAGTAGGTCTCTGTAGCATCGTTATTATTAGCATCCTTATAGTTGTAGATGATAGGCTTGATAGTTACTGTGTTGCCATCCTCAGATACCTCTACAGGGAACTTAGAGTCGCAGATAAGCTTGCCCGTCTGGTCGTAAACAGGAGAGCCCATGTATGACTTCTCGCCTACGGCCAACATATAGAATGTGTAGTCCATACCGAAGTAGAATGTAGACATTGGGAACTCACGCTCAATATTGATAGGCAACCATACGTTACCATCGCTGTCGATCTCAAGGTTCCACTTTGGACCGAAGTCGTAGAACATGTCGGCAACGGTTGCAGAAGAGAACTCATCCGAGATAAAGAGGTCGTAAGGAGTCTGTACTACGTTGAGCATGTATGCAGGATCTGCGAAGTTGAAGCCGAGGCACAAGAGGCGGTTGAAGCCACGTGTACGGTTGTTGTAGTCCTTAGCCAATGTTACGAACTCCTCGTAAAGCTCATCGGTCTTATCACGGTTGATGCCCCACTCCTCATAGATGTCGTAAACCTCAGATGGAAGTGTCTCAGGATACTCAATACCTGAAGCAATCGTTACTGGTGAAGTGTAGCTGCCTGCATCCTTCCAGTAACCCTCCTCAGTCTCGGTGGCATTAATCCACTCCTTCATAGGAGCTGTTGCCTCCCACTCGCCGCAGAGTGTGGTGAATAGGTCAGAGTTTACACGTACAGGGTAGTTAGCCTTAGGAGTAGTA
>JAZNQJ010000084.1:0-6432 GCA_045590115.1 Alistipes sp.
AATCTCATCGAGAAGACCCTCCTCGGTTGATACTGGGCAGATGTAGCGGTTGTCACGGTTAGCCATGAAATCGATGAGCTTCTGGTATGCAGCATTGAAGCCATCAAGGTGCAATGTAGCCTCCATATCGATGAAGTACATCTCCTCAGCACGCATCAATGGAAGTGATACAGAACCTGCAGTCTTGTAATCGTTACGCTCACCAGAACCTGGACGGAACTTGAAGAATGTGTATGGAGCAAATGTGTCAAACTCCTCAGCATCCTTTATAAGTGTGTACTGTGCAAACTCCTCAAATGTGGTCTTTGGACCCTTGATAAGGTTGCGACGGAAGTCAGACTTCTGAAGACGATTGTATACAGCAACAGATACACCTGGCTGTGACAATGGACCATAACCGTATGATGCCTCAGGAGACATGTGAGCAGTGAACTGGAAGAGGTTGTTGATAACGGTATCTGCTGACCAGATCAAACCCCACATCCATGATGACGCTGGAGAGTTGAAACCTGTAGTTGGGTTTGTCCACTCATCCTTAGTCATGATATTACTGTTGATTGCAAGTGCCTTATTAGCATACTCTGATGCCTTCTTATAAGCCTCCTTACCTGAAGGAAGTGAACCATTGAGGCCATCAGTAAAGCCACCCAACCACATGTATGCACGAGCGTAAAGACCGTAAACAACAGACAAGTTAGGGTGAACGATGTGTGGACGTGCGTAATCAGCCAAAAGCTCCTCTGCAGCAGCAAGATCAGCGAAGATAAAGTTGAATATCTCCTCACGTGTAGCACGAGGATTGTTCTTAGCACCCTCCTCGTCAACAGTCTCGTCTACGATAGGTACAGTAAGACCTGCAACCTTAGCCTGCTGAGCCTCATATGAGCCATTGTTTGGTGCCTCAGCTGGAAGACACTCGAACATACGAGCCAAGTCGAGGTAGAAAAGGGCACGGAAGGTCTTTGCAATACCAGCATACTCCTTACGAGACTCGTCATCACCTACGAGCTTGATCATGTCGTTACAAGACTTGATCTGTGGATAGTAGTTATACCATACGTGCTGGCACAATGCCGAATTGTCAGCATAGCCCCAACCATATGAACCTGCATAGAAACGGTCGTAACCTGCAGGGTTGCCAAGCAAGTGACCATTGCTGGTAATAAGCGCACAAGCGTGGTCGTTGTAAACACCTACTGAGTGGTAACCAAAGTCAGTATGCTCCCAACCAGAAATGTATGACATCATACCCGATGAGACACCCATAACAAGGAAGTCCATCTGACCCTCCTGGAGCTGCTCCTTTACAATGGCGCCCTCCTGTGGAAAGGTCTCTCTGATACAGCCGCTGAGCGCTACTACAGCACTAAGAGCTACGGCTGTGGTTGTAAATATCTTTGTAAATTTCATAGTCTTATACCTTTATTAAATTAGAATGTCAAGGTTACACCACCAGAGATTGTACGGATTGGCGAGTAGTTGGTGTTACCAGTACCACGTGGGTCAAGACCCTTACGCTTAGACCAGTACCATACATTGTCGCAAGCAACATATACGCGCAAGTTCTGGATGTGACCATTCCACCACTTAGCTGGGAATGTATAACCAAGGTTGATATTCGAAATGTTCAAGTAGTCAGAGCTAATCAAGAAGCGGCTTGATGTAGAAGTTGTGTACTGATCAGCATACTGGAAACGTGGAATGTCTGAGTTAGGATTCTCAGGAGTCCATGCGTTCAACAAGTCGAGGTGATAGTTCTTACCAGATGTTGCTGAAGTTGGTGAAGACATATAACCAGCATATGCACCGTCAAGAGTCTTACCACCAAGCTGATAGTCAAATGCGATAGAGAAGTCGAAACCGTAAGCATACAAAGTAGTACCGAAACCACCGAATACCTTTGCCATAGAGGTACCGAACTCCTTACGAGAGTCAAGGTCTGAAGATACGTTAGAGTACTCAGATGTTTCTACCCAATTAGTAGTAGTGGTAGTTGTACCATCCTCGTTTTCGATCTCCTTAACCTCCTTCTTCCACCACTGTGACTCACCTGTAGTAGGATTTACACCAGCGTAATCAACCATGTAGATATAACCCATAGGAAGACCCTCGCCAATGAAGCCTGTAGAGCCGTTGATGAAACCCTCGTGGCCGTTAAGAGTATAGTCCTTACGTGAGTCTGGCAAGCTCAATACCTTGTTGTCAACCCATGTGATGTTTGCATTAACTGACCATACTACATTCTTAGTACGAATGATGTCACCATTCAACACAACCTCAACACCAAGGTTACGCATGTCACCGATATTGTCCCAGTATGAAGAGTAACCCAAAGATGGAGTTACAGGAACTGCGAACAACATGTCAGATGTCAAACGATAGAAGAAATCAACGCTACCGCTCAAACGATCGTTCCACAAACCGAACTCAGCACCTACGTTGATGTTGGTGTTAGTCTCCCATGTGATGTTAGGATTACCCTTACGACCGAAGATCACTGCGATACCACCCATACCGTCGTTCTGAACTGAGTAGAGGTCGGTATACAAGTAAGAACCGATAGCATCGTTACCCTGTGAACCTACAGAAGCCTTAATCTTCAACATATTGAATACAGGAGCGTTGAACCAAGACTCGCGGTTGATGATCCAAGCACCACCAACTGACCAGAAGTTACCCCAACGGTGATCTGGGTGGAAGCGTGAAGATGCATCACGACGGTAAGAAGCAGATGCGAAGATACGACCATCATACTCGTACATAGCACGGAAGAAGTAACCCTCGTTAACGTACTCACCGAATGATGATGATACACTGCTCATATCAACTACAGCACCATCAAGCTCGAGGTTGTCTGTAGAGAAGATGTTAGACTTAGAACCACCTACAGAGTATGAACGCAAGTTGTAGGTCTCGTGACCGAGCAATACCTGAATGTTATGCTCCTCATTAGCACCAAACGACTTGTTGTAGTTCAACAACTGCTGCAAGTTGTGGTTGTATGAACGACCGTGAGACTTAGAAATCACACCGTTGTTAGCTACGAACTGACCGTAGTATGGGTTACGCATTGATGTAGAACGAGTCTCGTCGATAGTTACCGAACCATTCAAAGTAAGTACCAAGCCAGGGATGATTGTGAAATCAGCAAAACCCTGAACAGAGAATGCATTACCCTCTGAGTTAGACTTATCCAACCAGATGTTCTGCAATGGGTTAGACTGCGAACCAGAGAAACGTGAAAGACCCCAAACTGAACCATCACCAGAGTCATATACGTTCCAACCATACTGGTCCTTCATGATGTTACCCTCACCGTCACGAACGAATACAGGGTAGATAGGAGCGGTATCAGCTACAGCTGAGAATACGTCAGCAGTATCACCTGAACCCTCAGAGTTTGAAGAAGCACCATTCCAGTTGAAGTTAGTGTAGCTCATGTTACCACCAATCTTCAACCACTTCTTTGCCTGGTAGTCAGCACGCAAACGAGCTGTCCAACGGTACATGTCAGAACCATCGGTAATACCCTTGTTGTTCAAGTAACCGAACGATGCGAAGAAGTTAGACTTCTCAGAAGCAGCTGCTACATTAATGTTATACTCCTGACGGAATGAAGGATCGTACAACTCATCGTACCAGTCGTCTGGCTGAACGGTATACTCCTGACCCTTGTAAGTGAACTTACGACCAAGAGTAGCGTTAGGATTGAGCTTACCGTTTGTACCGATAAGAGTCTGACCAGCAGGAACAGTGTAAACATTGTAACCAAGTGAACCTGCAGCACCAGGAGTAGTCAACGAGTTAATAACAGTGTTGTGAGCTGTTGCTGGATCCTGACCCTCAGACATGTAGTAGTTCTTCAATGCAGCATAGTGCATCTCATAGTACTGACCTGGATCACGTGTGTAGTCATAAAGCTTACGAGCAGGCATGTTAACACCCCACTTAGCGTCGAATGATACACGAGCATCACCAGCCTTAGCACGCTTGGTAGTAACCATGATAACACCGTTAGCACCACGGGCACCGTAAAGTGCGTTAGACGCAGCATCCTTCAAGACTGTCATGGTCTCGATATCGGCCATGTTAAGGTTGTTAAGGTCACCCTCGTAAGGCACACCGTCAACTACCCACAATGGGTCGTTACCAGCGTTGATAGAACCGATACCACGAATACGGATGGTAGGCTCTGAACCAAGAGCACCTGAACCCTGTGAAGTCTGAAGACCAGCAACCTTACCCTGAAGGGCGTTAGCTACTGATGAAGACTGGGTCTTTGCAAGGTCGTCAGACTTGATAGTAGCAGCCGAACCGGTGAAGGCCTCCTTCTTGGCAACACCGAACGCCTGTACAACGACCTCCTCGATCTGCTCTGAATCGGCAACGAGGACTACGTCGATAGTCGAACGTCCTGAAACAGCTACGGTCTGCGACTTGTAACCAAGGTAAGTAAATACCAAGTTAGCATTCGCAGGAGCTGCGATTTCATAAGAACCGGCAACGTCAGTTGATGTGCCTCGGGTAGTACCCTCAACAACAACCGCTGCTCCGATGACTGGCGCACCAGTCTCATCGGTCACTGTACCGGTAACACGCTGACCTTGAGCAAATACGCCGAAGCAGCCCAAGAGCAGAGTTGCAACCATTGATAGTACAACTTTTCTAACCATAAGCATTAGTTTTTAGTAAATAAAGTTTATATAAAGTTATTAAAGTTTTCGTTCACTCTACACAAAAAGGCGTAGTTTTTCCGCAGAGTTAATGCACAAAGATAAACCAATAATTTTGATTAGCAAAAAAACAGCTACTTTTTTTTTCAACAATTTTTGTTAATAAATATTTTGAGAAATACAATTCCAAACAGAGAGCCTCCATGCATGCGCATAACATATAATAAATAGGGATTTTTTCATAACTAAAACGTAGTAAAAATTGGGCTAAACACCACTCCAGAAAGGGGGCTTGCAACACCGATAATAGGCACTATATGCACATAGATTTTAAGAATATATTACTCTTGTTTTAGAATATGTTTGTAGCTGTATTAAATAGTTATTTTGAAATATTATATTGTCTTTTAAATATCGTTTTTCTCAATTTTTCGCCATAATTGCAAAAAAAGTCGCTAAGCGCATACTACTATACGATTTTTTACTATATTTGCAACCGCAAACAGAGGCTTATTATTGGCGCAGTTCTCTATTGCGATATATAAATGTATAACCTGACACATAAATAGTGTCCCTAAATCTCAACCTATGAAGCGAATGCTTTTAACGTTCGCACTACTTGTTGCCGTAGTAGTGTCGAATGCTCAGGTTACTACCTCATCGATACGAGGCATGATAACCGCTAACGGCGAACCATTGGTGGGTGCAGTTGTAACAGCAACCCACATGCCTTCGGGAAAATACTACGGAAGAGCCGTAGCAGAGGATGGCCACTACTCTATAAGTGGAATGCGTGCTGGAGGCCCCTACAAAATCGAATTCTCATACATCGGATACAAGAAGGTGGTCTACGACAAGGTGGAACTACCCTTAGGCGAGGTGCTTACACTAAATGTCGAGCTTGAGGAGGATCCAACACTTATCGAGGATATTATCATCGCCCCCGAGTGGCAGCATATGCACACGCAGAACTACTCCAGCACTGCCATAGAGAAGATTCCGACAATAGACCGCTCGATATACGACCTCACCAAGCTGATGCCCTCAGCCGTAAGCCCCGCATCGGGAGGTATTATCCTCGGAGGACAGAGTACACGCTACAACGCCTTCACCATCGACGGCACATCATCGGCCGACATCTATGGACTTGGCACCACAGGCATGACAGGCTCGCTGACACAGGCAAACCCCATACCACTCGATGCAATATCTCTTGTGCAGATAACAACAGCTACGGTAGACCTGCGTGAGAGTGGCTTTACGGGAGGTAGCATCAATGCCATAACACGCTCTGGCGACAACGAGTTCCGAGGCTCGGCATATACATATTATAATAATGAGCATTTTTGGGGTACCACGCCAGGTAAGGATATCGCCAAGCGCACACATCTATCAAATCAGACCACCAACATCTACGGTGTGACATTCAGTGGCCCTATTCTGAAGGATAAGCTCCACTTCTTCGTTGCGGGCGAGTTCAACCGCAACACTACCCCATCGACAAACCACCCTGGAAGTGGCGTGTCGGCACTCACGCTCGACGAGGCGAAGAGGATATCGGAGCGATACAAGACCCTTACAGGATATGATGGCGGTGGTTATGGCGCTCACGATATCGAGGCACTCACAGGCTCAGCCGTAGCACGTCTCGATTGGAATATCAATCGTGATAACACCCTTTCGCTACGCTACAACATGCTTCATGCCGACGCTGCAGCATCTTCAAACTCGGCACAGGCATTCTACTTTACAGGTGCAG
>JAZNQJ010000085.1:0-8367 GCA_045590115.1 Alistipes sp.
CTCGGAGTTGAGTCGCTTACCGTTATCAGCGTACGTTGCCAGCGTGACGACAATGGCAACCGCTCCCTCAAGGAGTGGCCCATAGGCATTGGCAACTGCCCAAAGCTTGCAGCGCTATACATCGGGTCGAACGACATTGGCAAGGTCGAGGACACCATCTCGCCCTACATCCTTATCTTCGAGATTAAGGATAACCCCAATATCGACATAACACTAAGCAAGGAGGTATGCGACCTTATCAAGAAGGAGTACTATCTGCTTGTCTACGATTCGACACAGAACATCAAGGGCTGCGACGCTCTTAACCTTGAATAACGACGGATGTTACTATGAAGAAGATATACACACTATTAACCATCATAGCCCTGGGCTTCATATCATGTCAAGAGGAGCCAACACCAACATTCAAAGGCTTTGAGGTGGATGACTCGCAGATAGAGGTTGCTGCACATGGCGGCAAACACCGTATCACAGTGCGCTCAGAGAGCGAGTGGACAGTGCAGTCGCCAGCACCATGGATAATGATTTCGCCAGCAAATGGTCGTGGCGAGGTGGAGTGTACCATCAGTATAGACTCTACGCTTACGCACGATGAGCGCAAGGCTGAGCTTCGATTTATGTCGGCAGGCAACATACTTAACGAGGTGGAGGTGACACAGAAGGGCTTCGAGCCTAAGATTGAGCCTATTAGCTCCGACCTTCAAATCGATGCCTACAAAAAGCGTGATGAGCGCTGGGTGGAGGTTGAGATATCTACCAACGTGGAGTTTACCGCCTCGACCGATGCCGAGTGGCTGAGTGTCAACGACCATACGTTGACGCTCGATCGTGGCGCACGACCACGCACCACACGTCTGCGTCTTGACTGGAAGATGAACTCCGACCCCGCAACACGTGAGGCTAAAATCACTCTACAGCCCGACTCAATTGGCCAGCCTACCACAATCCTCATCCGTCAGCAGGCGGGCCCTCTTATCGAGGATAATCGTGCGGGCGACTCATTGGCTGTAGTCACAATATACAACAAGATGGAGTGCTGGGCAGAGGATGTAATCTCGGACAAGGCACCTTTGACACAATGGGGATGCCTACGCCTATGGAAAGCCAGCGACGAGTCACTGCCATGCCCCGAGGCGATAGGCCGTGTGCGTGACCTCGACCTGAGCTACTTCAACACCGAGGATGGCATACCCGTAGAGGTTAAGCACCTCAAGTATCTTGAGACACTCTCCTTCTATGGCAATGTGAATACCATGCTCAAAAACATTGACCTTTGTCCAGAGATTGCTACACTCAACTACCTTAAGGCACTATGCATTGGTGCTATGGGTCTTGTGTCACTTCCCGACAACTTTGCCGAGCTTGGCGACACACTCGAGGAGCTTGACCTTAACTCCAACAACTTCAACACCATACCTAAGAGCCTCACACCAGAGAACTTCCCACACCTTAGGTCGCTAAACCTTACGGCAAACCGTCGTTCGTCAGTTAGCAACCTCCAAGGTGCATCAGGCGTTGGTCTTCAGGTAGAGAGCGATGCTTTGCGCCGCCTACTACTATGGGAGAGTCTTGAGGAACTTGGCCTATCGTACAACTATATCGAGGGTAGACTTCCCAACTTTACCGTTGGCCGAGATGGCGTAAGAGCCTACGACGTAGAGGATGTAAAGGAGCTTGGCGATACGCTAAACTACGCTGTGGATCATCAGCTACCACGCATCCTGCCTAACATGCGTAGCTTGCGCCTAAACCTCAACTTCTTCACAGGCACACTTCCCGATTGGTTGCTATACCACCCTCGCCTTATGGAGTGGGGCGCTGAGACACTTATCTACTCTCAACAGGAGAAGGGCATAGATAGCGATGGCAATGAGGTAGGTTTTGACAATGTCCCCACCTCTCAGGAGTACTATTTCGAGGCATACCCACTGCTTCGTGACCGCTACGAGTTTAACGACACAATCGAAGAGTAAGATGAATAGATACGCTATAATATTTGCAACGCTGCTACTATGTGGCGCTTGCACAAAAGATATCGAGCATATAGCACCCGACAGCACAACACCTGTGGTGACAATCCCTGAGGGTAGCACCCAAGGCGAGATCATCATCAAGTTCAGCCCTGAGATGGAGGATATCCTCGATCAGACCTTCACACGCTCAGGATGTGAGGCTACACGCTCAGGAATACCATCTACGGATGAGGTCTTAGATATACTCGGTGCATACTCCTTTGAGCGAGTATTCCCCGTAGACCCACGCTGCGAGGAGCGCACACGTGAGGCGGGACTACACCTATGGTATATCGTGCGTTTCGACCCCGCAGAAGACCTTGCCAGAGCATATGAGCGTCTTGCGCAGCTCGGCGAGGTGGACAAGCTGCAGTGCAACCGTCCTATCGCACGAGCATATAACCCCACAGCCGAGCCACACTTCATTAGCTGTGCTGAGGCAGATAGCCATCCATCGACACGAGCAACGGAGTGGCCCTTCAACGACCCTGAAATGTACCGTCAATGGTGTTATATCAACGATGGCACTGCCGACTTCGGGAAGGATTGGGCAGGCGTAGTTGCAGGTTGCGATGCTGGTTGCAAGGAGGCTTGGGAGCTATCAACAGGCGATGAGGATATCATCGTGGCGGTATTCGATGAGGCGGTGATGTGGAGCCACCCCGACCTTAAGGATAACATATGGATTAACGAGGGCGAGGAGCTACACGCTGGCGTAGATGCCGATGGCAACGGATATGTAGATGATAAGTATGGTTATAACTTTGTGCGTAACACCGCCGTAACATCGTGGACATCGAATGGCAGCACAGGACATGGCACTCACGTGGCTGGCACTATCGCAGCGGTGAACGACAACGGCATAGGCTGTGCAGGCATTGCTGGTGGTGGCAAGGGACGCAAGGGTGTTAAGATTATGACCTGTCAGCTCTTTGACGGCATGAACTCAGCATCGCTGGCTGCCGAGGCACGTGCCATGAAGTATGCTGCCGACAATGGAGCAGTCATCATGCAGTGTTCGTGGGGCTACCACTCGGCAAAGTCTAACCCTATAATGGGATATGTCGTAGGCCCCGCTACCGAGGAGCAATGGGCAGCGATATACCCTCTCGAAAAGGAGGCTATCGACTACTTCGTTCACTGCGCCGGCTCGCCTAATGGTGTTATAGATGGTGGTCTTGCGATATTTGCATCGGGAAATGAGTATGCGGCGCAATCATCGTTCCCTGCAGCCTACTCTAAGTGTATCTCTGTGTCGGCCGTAGCTGCCGACTACACCCCAGCGTCATACTCCAACTATGGTGCGGAGGTATGGCTCTCAGCACCTGGTGGCGACATGGAGTACTATGGAGCGCCAGGCATTGAGGATGACTCCTACGATGATAATGGTGTGCTACGCCAGCAAGGCTCGATATTCTCGACTCTTGTCATTAATGGCGTGGCTGGTTATGGCTACTACGAGGGCACATCGATGGCATGTCCACATGTTTCGGGCGTGGCGGCACTCGGCCTTTCGTATGCCAAGCAGCTTAAGCGCCACTTTACGGCCGAAGAGTTCAAGCAGCTGATGTACGACTCGGCACGTGACATCGAAGAGTACTTTACGGGCGAGAAGCTATTCTACATGCACCACACATCGCCTGGAGCGACACCCGTAAAGATGAACTTGGCAGATTACCGAGGCAGGATGGGGCGTCTGACCGACGCAGGTGCATTATTGAAAGCTATTGAGGGTAGCGGTCGTGATATGCGCATACCTAATATATATATAGCACCCGGTGCTACCACTACACTCGACCTTAGCGACTACATATCTACGACGGCAAATAATGCTACAGTAGGTAACGTTGCGGTGGCAGAGGTAACGCTTAGTGGCAACATCCTAACCATTACCGCAATGGGCGAGGGACAGACATCGCTCACGATTGAGTGCGAGGATGGTAGCAAGCACCACGCAACGATTACTGTGCGCAAGGGTGCTAACGATAATGGCTGGTTATAGGCAATGCTGCAGATTAGGGGCATAGTAATAGTTGTTGTAGGCCTACTATGTGTTGTGGATGCTTCGGCACAAGTGCGTAAGCTGCCCACACGTGACCAAATAGAGCAGATAATACACCCCAAGCTATCCACCATAGCCAATGAGGGTGTACGTGGCGAGGATATCGAACTTGGAGAGGTCGATGGCTCACAAACAACCACCGTAGAGCTTACGATACGCAACCACACCAAAGAGCGAGTGGCGGTAACCGAGCTAAGTACAGGGTGTAACTGCCTACGTGTAACGGCTAAGCCAACAACCCTGCTTCCTAACCAGAGCATGACATTTACGGCTCAGTTTAACCCTATGGGGCGTACGGGAGAGTTTGAGCATGAGATATTCATCTACACCTCGCTCGATAAGCACCACCCCACTTCAAGCCTTAGGCTTAGTGGCGTAATAGCGTCAACGGATAGGTTTGCACACCTTAGAGAGTATATGGGAGAGTTGCGCCTAAGTCGAAAGTCGGTAACACTCGACGGCCTGCGAGTAGCTACTACACGTAGCGAGCGCATAGTGGTGGCAAATAGCTCAGATAGCGACATAACGCTATCGGCACACCCTACGATTGAGGGGATAGAATTTAGCCTACAGCCTACGACACTACATCCAGGCCAGGAGGGGGAGATAGTCATAAGCTACACGCCTAAGAGGCTTCCTGAGCAGAACATTGAGACTATTATAATGGTAGAGGGATGCGAGGCACGACCCTCGGAACGAATGATTAAGATAACGATAAAAAGATAGATATGAGAGTTTTTAGACTTACACTTTTGGCCGCTATGGCACTCGCCACGACACTTCTATCGTGTGAGAAGCCTGTGCCTATAGACGATGGCATGCAAGACCAAGTGGCGGTTACCTACAGCTCAATTGAGGGTTGCTGGGAGCTTACACACCTCAACGGAGCAGCGTTGCACGATGACACCGAGCTATTTATAGAGTTTAGCAACAAGCAACTCAATGATGGCATGCAGACACACCGCTACAAGCTATTGGATAACATTGGCTCGATGTATCCACGCCTTACTACAGGCTCGTTTACCATCACCGAGCAGAAGGAGGAATATATCCTAAGTGGCAACTACGACAATGGCGTGGGCGACTGGAACGAGGAGTACCACGTAGTGATGCCATCACACTCTAGGATGCAGTGGAGGTCAGAGACAGGCACCTGCTTGGAGTTTAAGTTTGCGATGGAACCACCCAAAGAACTTTACAAATAACACATTTATACTATGAGACTAAGACAATTAGCCGCTGCCCTTGTGGCAGCTATCGTTGCACTTACCGCTATAAGTTGCGACAAGGAGCCTGCAGAGACTCCCGTAAACAAGCCTACTATTGGCATTATGACTCCAGAGTTTGATGCCCAGACCATGGCCGTAAAGGTTATGATTGCCCCATCGACCGATGCTACAGCGTGGTATTGGAGAGTTGAGGGTGGTAGCGATACCCTTGACGAGGCATTTACCAAGGTGGAGGGTGCTGCAGCCAAGCAGATTGAGTTCACAGCAGTATACGGTGTAGAGTACACCATCAAGGCCTACGCCGAGAACAAGGCTGGCCAGAGCAACATGGCCGAGAAGAGGTTCACAGCAATGCCTGATGGCGAGGTAGCGATTGCTATTGGCGAGGTTACGCTCAACACAGAGGATGAGGTAGAGGTTACCATCTACCCCTCAAAGGATGTCACAGCATGGTATTGGACAGCTGGCAAGAAAGATGACCAGAAGGGCGAGTACACCAAGGTTGAGGGTAACACCGAGACTACCATTACCCTACCATATGAGTGGAACATGACATACGTGCTATCGGCATACGCCGAGTGCGGCGAGCTTAAGAGCGATGAGGCAACTAAGGAGTACTGCTTTGAGCTTGCAATACCTACTATCAGCGTATCTAAGCCACAGTTCGACGAGGCAAAGATGGAGGTAACATTCGTGGTAACACCTTCGGAGGATACCCACCATTGGTTCTGGAGTGTCAACGACGGTGAGGCTACACGAATCGAGGGTGCAGAGCAGCAGAGCATAAGCTACAATGTTGAGTACGACACAGCATACACATTCAAGTTTGAAGCAGCAAACAAGGCAGATGTTGCCAACGAACCTACAGAGGTTAAGTTCCATGTTATCAGCCCTGTGGCAGAGATTACTATTGAGAACCTTACAGCCTACACACTTGATGCAGTAGTTACAAAGAAGGACCACTGCGTACGCTACGTGGCAGGTGCTGTTCACACCTCGGCATTCGACCGTAATGTATTCATTGAGCAGGCACAGTCGTCGCTTAATCCCGACCCAAGTTACCCATTTATGGTGTTCAACACAGCTACCGAGAGCCGCACATTCTCGGAGCAGGATTTAGTACGCAACTCACGCAGCGACAGCAATGAGAATGCCGGAATCATCCTTATTTCTGGAACATCTTACACCATCGCAGTATATGGCGAGGATGAGAATGGCAACTACAACGTAGCAACCAAGGAGGTGGTAATCCCTGCTGCCGAGATTAATGGCAACGTGGACATTAGCATTGAGATGGGCGAGATTACCGAGACATCTGCATTTGCAACCGTAAAAGCTGAGGAGCCTTGCAAGGTGGTTATCGGCCTTGTAGACCCTGCTATCGTTGGCGAAGATAGTGACAACCCATTTACGTTTGAGGGTGCTACAGATGAGGAAATCAAGAACTTCCTCACAACAAGCGTACAGGCCGTACCTACGGTTTACACAGGGCCTATCACTCGCATGCTCAACGACCGCCTTGAGATTGGTCACGAGTACTATGCCTATGCTATCGCTATCAAGGATGGCAAGATTGGCGAGGTAGCATACACAACATTTACCACCAAGCGTCCTTCACTTACGGGCGTAGCTAAGATTACTGCAGCCACCATCGAGGCTCAGACATCGCATGAGACACTTACCGTAAAGCTAACGCCAGACGATAATGCTACAAAGGTACGTGTATACGCAGCACCTACTGCTGACCACTCGGCATATGCCGACAACCTTGAGTACGTGATGGATGCTGACGGCTATCAGAACTATCGTGAGGAGTACGAGATTGTTGATGGCGTGGCTACAGCCGTAATAGATATCTACCACCCTGGCGACAACTACTATATCTACGCCTCGGCTGTAGACGCTACGGGTCGCGCTGGCGAGATGGTATGCGTAGCACGTATGGCGGGCTACGACACCGACTATTACACAACAATGAAGGAGATTGTTGACGAGGGTGCACTCAGCTACGATGGTACAGGTACCGCTACTCTTACAGCATCGGACATCAGCGAGGTTGACGAGCGCGTGAGCGTGACACTTACAGCTACTATGTTTAGCTCGAACGTTGACAAGGTGTGGTTTATGCGACTTGCAAGTTGCAAGGTTGACGACATTGAGAGCCGCGTTAAGACCAACCTCGAGGAGTACGCCGAGACTGGCAAGGTTAAGGGCTCGGTAAAGACTGTCAAGGAGGGCTGGGCATATAAGTATGTCGACGACCTTGAGAACTCGTTCGACCCCAAGTATGAGGCACTCTTGAAGTATGACGACTCGTATGGCGGCGATATCGTGGTTATGGTCATCCTCGACACCGATGGTAAGATAAATATTCACAGCTACTACGCCGGTGGTGTAGGTGTTGTAGAGATGTAGTAGCAATACCTATTACAAGAAATAAGTAAGGAGTCAGCCGCAATGGCTGGCTCCTTACTTATTAGAGGCGACATGAAAATGTGCGAGTATACTTGCATATTACCAAAACTTTTCTTAAATTTGCACTTAGTATAATCCATTTTTAGGCGTAACAAATGATTAGCTATCAGACATATAGCTTCATGGCCACCTCGAAAATCGCGAGGGGGGGGGATTTTGCGCCTATAAATCAATAAGTTACATAGATAGATATAATAAAATTCCTCTACCGCATGGTAGTGGGTCGATGCTTCGTATCCGTAGTTGACGGTTACGGAGTTTTAGTGTATCTAACTTAAGAG
This sequence comes from Alistipes sp., assembly GCA_045590115.1. Classification (GTDB taxonomy): domain Bacteria; phylum Bacteroidota; class Bacteroidia; order Bacteroidales; family Rikenellaceae; genus Alistipes. The sequence continues at coordinate 8,060 of JAZNQJ010000085.1, forward strand.
TCGCGCGCACATACGCATAGAGAAGAGACAAAATCAACATATAATTTACAAATCACTTATTAATAAATTTCACACTATGAAAAGATTTTTAGCTTTAGCTGCCTTGGTGCTTGGTTTAGCATCATGTCAGACAGAGCCTGAGGGCTTCGATGTAAACGCTGGTGGTGAGCAGGAAGTCACCCTTAGCGTAGCATTGCCCGATGATGGCACTCGTGCAGCAGGTAAGGACAGCGCCAAGGGCGGTGTCGAAAATGTCGACTTGGCTAACGATTACGACATTCGTTACATCCTCGAGGTTTACGACGAGA
>JAZNQJ010000086.1:0-5143 GCA_045590115.1 Alistipes sp.
CAGCTTGTGGCTACAGGCATGGTCAACGATGGCGATGATGCGCTTAACACCAATGTCGACAAGAGCTTCCGTCGTGGTGTGGAGCTTACTGTGGCGTGGAATACCACAAAGTGGCTGACACTCTCGGCAAATGCTACGCTATCGCAGAATAAGATTAAGGATTATGTCGATGAACTTAAGGATAGTCCAACATTTGGTCAAAACCTCGGCACGATGACTATTTCGTACTCGCCATCGGTCATTGGTTCGGTTATTGCCGACTTCCACGTTGGTGGATTTAACGCTCAGTGGCATACGCAGTATGTTGGCAAGCAGTATTTTACCAACAACGAGATTGAGGCACTATCGCTCGATGCCTACTGCGTGACAAACCTTAACCTTGGCTATACACATAAAACTAAGGCTGGGCATGATGTACGCTTTGGCTTGGCGGTAAACAATCTCTTCTCGACGCTTTACGAGTCGAATGGCTATGGCTATTCATATATGTGGGATGGCGAGCGCTACGATGAGGCCTTCTACTTTCCACAAGCACCTATTAACTTCTTGGCAAACGTAACTGTGAACTTCTAACGATGGATCTAAAACTTGCGCTACAAATCGTAGGTACACTCCTCGGCCTGATATACCTATGGCTCGAGTATAAGGCCAATATTTGGGTGTGGATCATAGGTGCTATAATGCCTATGGTGCATGGTATACTCTACCTTAAGAGTGGCATATATGCCGATGCAGCCATGCAGCTATACTACGTTGCTGCAGGCATCTACGGTCTTGTAGTGTGGAAGCGCAAACCTCGCAATAGTGGCGATGGCGTTATTCGTCACACCCCTAAAGGGTGGGTTGTACCCCTCGTAGCGGTCTATGGTGTGCTACATGTGGCACTATACATCTTCCTTACCGAGTTCACTGATAGCCGAGTGCCGCTGTTCGACTCTATGTCTACGGCACTTAGTATCGTAGCCATGTGGATGCTCTCACGTAAGCTTGTGGAGCAGTGGTTAGTGTGGCTTGTGGTCGACATGATCAGCGTGGGTCTATATATATATAAAGGTATACCCATTACTGCAGGCCTCTACACTATCTACTGCGTGCTTGCTGTTGCGGGCTACTTACGTTGGCGCAAGAGCGCAAAGAGTGCTATGCAGAGTGAGAGTACGCCATTGGCCAGATAGGCATACTCAGGGCTTGTGGTATGCGCAAGTCTATCGGCAAAGTCTATGATAAAGGGCGCTACGAGTATGGCGAGGTAGTTTACGACCATCACCAACGATAGCGCAAATGTTGCCTGATGAGGCGGTGAGTTACTCGCCGCCTTATCGTATATTAGTGGCTGCATGACTCCATATCCCAATCCCGCAAGTATTGCTCCGATGCTTAGACTAAACATGGTGGGGGAGTGTAGCGACATGATAAGAAGTCCGCACCCCATGACCACAAGTGACCAAAAGTTCACCCATCGCCCCAAGAGTGCTACGATGCGGTTTAGCACAAAGCCAGGAGCCATGATTGCGAGGAAGAATAGCGATATAATCACGCTTGAATCGGTGTCACGTAGCTTGGCTGCGGTGGTTAGGTATGAGGTGTTGAACGTAACCACCAGCGACAGGTAGGTTATTACAAAGTAGAATACCATAAGCCCAATTATAGCCTTGATGTTGAGGCTATCGTGCGAGGAGCTATTCTCGCTCTTAGGCTCAGGTGTTGGTGGTGTGTGGCTCAGTGCGGGGATGAGCAACAATGTTACTGCCGGGAGTAGGTATACTCCAAATGCGAGATGCCACTCTATGTCGGCAAGATAACCAACTGCGGAGGTGGCAACAACCAGCGTGAGGTTGTTTACTGCCGAGCTTATACCTAACTGACGTACTCGCTCCTTGCCCGTAAAGTAATCTACCACGAAGCCTGTTGAGAGGGGTATTATCATGCCAGCGCCAATGCCTATAAGTGTGCTTGTTATGATTAGCTCCCCAAGTGTGCGAGAGAGCATGCACCCTATGCCGCTAATGAGAAATATGCTGGTGCCGATGACAAGCAGTCGTAGCTTGCCCCCACCTACCGACCAACGACCAGCGAGCAACATGAACGGTATGATGAGTAGCGAAGGTAGCGACTCAAGCATCGATGTCTCAAGGTTTGTCGCCTCGGGGAATAGTGTGTTTATTCGGTCGAGTATTGGCGAAACGGCCAATCCTGGCAGCGACACAATTGCTGATATAGACCATATGGCCACTACCACAACTAATGGTATGCGACCCTTTCCTGTATTTATCTGCATAAACCTTACTTTTTTCCTCGCTTTGGGCAAAGAGTGTGCCGAGTGTAGAAGATGTTTTTTGTATGTATGGTGAAAATAATTGGCAAAATATTTTGCAGTTTAAAAAATTATTTTATATCTTTGTACTGAGTTTGTGCTGTAGCGAAAATGGTGCAACAGCCGTAACACTTATTATAGATTTTGATATACCTATAAGGCTTTCAATGTTTGGAGTAAGAGCCCAAGCGAAAGTCTGAGAAGTTACCAACAATACGTATTTTACCAACGCAAATATTGCGATAGAGGGTGGGGTTAAGTAGTGACCCACCAGCTATGGCCTGGGGAAGTGACCGCTATAGCGAAAATAGTTTTAACTGTAAAATCTAACGACCAAAAACAACTAAAGTGTTCTAAAAATTAGGTGTCGCCAAACGACATCTGTAGACGGGGTAGCGACACCTCGTTAGGCATCGTACGCTTAGTACTCAACGAAAAAATCAAACCCTATAACTGTTTAATTTATCAAACCCTACAACTATGAATGATTTGCTTTTTGGCCTTAATGTGAGCGGTAACACGCTGTTCACGCCTGAGAAGATGTTGGACATTGCTGCACGTCTATTTCTTTGCACTCGCATCTCGCCTGAGTCTGCATCTCGCATGTTAGATGGATTGCTTCAGGGCAAATTCACAGAGAATAAGTTATATCACATCTCAAACATCTACCTACAGGATATGCAGTCGCAGAAGGAGTCCGATCCTCATATCCTTGGTCAGGCTATGTGTAACAAGTATGAGCTGTGGGCGAATATGTTCGCTGAACCTACCGACTCCGACTTTGACTATCTTGAGCGTACCTACGATTACTCAAAGAGCGACTTTATGCGTGAGACTGCATTGATTTGTGAGCAGCCAACCACACCTGTCGATCTTAAAAACTATGTGGCGCAGTATATCAAGGGTCAGGATCATGTAATCAAGAAACTGAGTGTGCCTATCTTCTTGCTTAACGAGTCAGACAATGGCAAGAATTATAAGATTAACCGTTCGGTGGTGCTTGTGGGTCGTACAGGCTCTGGCAAGAGTGCTATGATTCAGCGTTTCAAGGAGGCGTGTGGCTGTGCTGTGGTGTGGGCAGATCTCAGCACTCTTCAGCCTGATGGCTGGCGTGGCACTTCGCTTAAATCGGTATTTGCCAGCGAGATTAACGCTGGTAATATCGAGACTCGTGAGATTGACGGCAAGCTTGTTGCCACGAGCAAAATTCTCTTTGTCGGCGATGAGTTTGACAAGATTACCCACTATGGCGCTACGGGTTATAACTATTTGAGTGATGCCTCAGACATGGATATGCAGTCAGAGCTTATGCATCTGATGAACCCTGATACCTATATTCATATCGACTTAAGTGGTGACTTGTTTGGCGGCGGTTCGTTTAGGAAGTGTGAGATTCCCGTAAATAATATCTTGTGTGTGTTTGCGGGAGCATTCGATGGCATCGAGGACACGATTATCAAGAAGCGTCTTAATGTCGGTCGTATTGGTTTTGACGTTCAGGTTGATAGCAAGGCACAGGATACTGACCTGCTTCGTTATGTCTCTAAGCAGGATTTGGTTGCTTGGGGCTACCGCAAGGAGCTGCTGTCACGTATCGGTATTGTTACGGCACTCAACCCCCTGACTCCTGAGGTTATCTACGACATCATGACTACGGCTAAGGATAATGCCGTTCAGCGTCGCCAGAAGTATCTGATGACCAAGAATATCGACCTGCAGTTCGATGATGATGCTTTGCGCTATATTGCTGAGGTTGTTGCTAAGTCGGAGTATGGCGCACGTGTGATTGATGATATCTTCTCGGAGACCATATCTCCAATTATCTATGACCTACCAGCGACCAACCCTGATCAGACTCAGGTGGTGCGTATCAGCAAGGAGTATATGATGCAGAATGTTATGTGTAACAACTAATCGCCTACAACTATGAATATCCCCAATTTTAAGTTTGCGTCTGACTCAATGGTTAAGAGCATAGAGTTTTCTGCACCTAATATGCCTAAGATAATCTATGGCGATGTAGATAACGGTAATATAAGTGTTGAGATCAAGAGCGCTAAGCATAAGCATGAGGGTATGCCCATTTACAGCGTTGATCTTGAGGCTAATCTCGACTCTGTTACCGCTGACGGCATACAGATATTTACTCTCAAAATCGTATACTCACGTTTTATCGAGATTCTCGATGGTGATGTCTCAGAGGAGGATTGTGAGAATATCTTCCAGGTTATTGTTCCGTATAGCATGTACGATGATTTGCGTATTAAGGTACGTCAGACAATCGTGGATGCAGGCTTGCCTCCATTTATGCTTTCAGAGTTTAATCGTGGTATGATTGGCTTTGAGCCTGAGGCTGAGCGTCTGGGCTATAATTGGATGGTGAAGGCGATTTCGGACGATGAGCTTATCAATCGTTTTTACGATGTGTTGAAACGGTATATGAGCATGGGTCATATTGCCTATGAGCAGACCCCGCTCTATCGCTGCTTCTACCGCTTCTTAGTGCCTGTGAAGTACAACCATCCAAATTATGATGAGTGTGATAGCTCCTTCTGGGTGCTGATCTTCCATCTGATATATGCAGAGGGTGAGAACGTCTCAATCTATGCTAACGACTCTGGTGAGCTTGAGCTGGAGTTCGATTTCTTGGGTAAGGAGCGCCGTACGCTATCAAGCCTCAGCCTTGATGAGCTTAAGGCTCTCACTAAGGATTTGGGCGAGTTGTCCTTCGGCCTGACATTTGCCAGCATTATGCGTATTATCAACATTGCTAATCTGGATAGTTTTGACCGTTTGGATGCCAATAAGCCTATTCTTCGTGAGGAGCTA
>JAZNQJ010000087.1:0-4700 GCA_045590115.1 Alistipes sp.
TTTATAAGGTGCTGGGTTACGTTTTGGAACACAAATTTATTTTACGACACATCCAACTGATAGATTAATAATAAGTTACACTCACCGCCCCGCCTCATTGGTAAGGAAGAGGTCACGAGTTCAAGCCTCGTCAACAGCTCAAAATGGCAAGCGCCACCTTCGGGTGGCGTTTGTTGTTTTGTAGATGTGCGAGATTGGCTCGTGACCTCTAAAGCCTCCCTTATCAAAGGGAGGTTTGTAGGGATTGTATATATAACCCTGTGGGGGCATCAGCACCCACGAGTTCAAGCCTTGCAACAGCTCTGTGAGACGTAAAGCAACGAGAAGGGGGTGACTAAAAAGTAAATTAGCCACCCCCATTTTGTCATTTGTCATGAGGTTGAAGAAAAAGATGTAGTTTTAGGCATGCGAAGCCCGAAAAAGCGGAGTTTACTAAGCGTAAATGAGCATTTTGAGGGCGAGCATAACGACAAAATACACTTTTTATTCAGCCTCTAAAGTTATATCCTAAGAGTCTTACTCCTTGATATTTGGCAACTCAAGGCCATAGTTCTTCTTCTTATCCTCAACCTTGAGCAACATGCCGATAAGCAGTGCCACAACGCCAAATGATGAGAAGATGATCATAGGTGTAGTATAGCCGCCTGTAACGTCGAGAACCTTACCGATAACCACAGGAACGAGCAACAAGCCCCAATTCTGAATCCAGAAGATTACGCAGTATGCTGAGCCAAGGATACGCTCATCGATAATCTTTGGTACTGATGGCCACAAGGCTGCAGGAACCAACGAGAACGATACACCGAGGATGGCGATGATAGCCACAGCGAGAACCTTAGATGGGAACAGTGGGAGCAAGAATGCGAAGCTGAGGTGGCAAGCAATCATGATGAGCGAGCCTACCATAAGCATTGATGCTGCCTTACCCTTACGGTCGATAAATGCGCCCAAGAATGGAGTAAGCACCATAGCAAGGATTGGGAAACAGCTGAAGAGCTGTGAGCCATTATCGATGTCGAGTGTCTGGTTGAGGTAATCGGGAGCATAACGCTGGAATGGGAAGATTGCCGAGTAGTACAACACGCAAAGCAATGCTACCAACCAGAACATCTTGCTTGTAAAAATCTTGCCGAGGTCGCTGAACTTGAACTCCTCGTCGTTAGCCTCCTTAGTAAGCTCGCCACAAGCCTCAAGCTGCTTGTCGAACTTACGGTCGAGAAGTACGAATACGAAGTAGAAGATAAGGCCAATCATGAGCAATACTGCGCCGAAAGCTACAGGAGCAGATACCGACTGCTGGAAGGCATCTGACACCATAGGTGAGAGCCACATGGCAGCAAATACGCCGAGACGTGCGATAGACATCTCAAGGCCCATAGCCATAGCCATCTCCTTGCCCTTGAACCACTTAGCGATAGCCTTAGACACTGTTGTACCAGCCATCTCACAGCCACAACCAAAGATCATGAAGCCCAAGCATGACAATACAGCAGAGCCTGGAAGGTCAAGGATGCCCCAGCCGGTGATTGTAGCGTCGAGCTGAGTGCCTACGAACATATCGCTCATGGCGTAGAACTTGATGCAAGCACCGATAACCATCAACGATGCTGAGAGAAGACCTGTAAAGCGGATACCCATCTTATCGAGGATGATACCTGCGAAGATAAGGAAGAAGCAGAACACATTGAGGAAGTACTCCGAGGCAGCATATGTGCCAAATGTAGTGCTGTTCCAGTTGAGCTTAGTCTCGAGCAACTCCTTGAGTGGCGAGAGCATGTCAACAAACATGTAGGCGAAGAACATCATCAGTGCGATGAGGATCAACGCAGACCAGCGTACGAACGCCGAGTCGTTGAGTTTTCGTTGGATTGTTTGAGTCATAATAACTTATTGTTTAGGTTTATAAAATTGTTTCTTCCTACGTTTTGTGATTAATGCTCCGCTATGCGGAACTCCTTGAGAAGCTCATAGGCTTCAGCTATGCCAAGCTCACCTGCCTTTGAGAGATCCATACACCCCTTGCGGGTATCCTTCATATATATCTGCACAAGGCCACGATTGTAGTATGCCTCGCCGATGTTGGGGTCAAGCTCTATGGCGCGTGTGTAGTCATCATATGCCTCAGGTAGCTGTCCCGACACCGCCATGAGGTTACCCCTATTGTAGTAGGCCTCAGCAAACTCGGGATATAGCTTTATGGCCTTGTTGACATCGGCTATCGCCTCATCGTAGCTATACGTACGCTTGGAGCTGTGGTTTAGTCGCTTGGCAGGGTCTGTGGATATTGCTATACCCTGGTAGGTATCATCCATCGACGATATGAAGTCAATCATCTCGGCACGTGTTGTCGCACGATTGAGGTATAGGAATGGGTTTGTGGGGTTGAGCTGAATTGCCTCGCTCAGGGTATTCACCGAGCTTGTATACTGCTTGATGAGTGCCTGGCTCACACCACGCTCAAAGAGTAGCGTCCAATCATCCTTCACGCCCTGCAGACGCTGCTCAAGCTCCCTGTCTATGGCCACAAGCGAGTCGGGCGAGAGGTTACTCTCACGCACATCGAGGCGTAGAAGTGGGTTGGCTATGCGCTCCTTAAACTGCACCACACGCTGGGTCTTGAAGCGTGGCATGCGACTATCTATAGAGTCCTTGCCTATAAACGTGAAGCGGAACATGGCGATAAGTGCCAGGTCGTTGTTATTTGCTGTTGCTGAGGTAGATATACGCTCGAAGTTACGCTCTACGAGCTTATTTTCCAACGATAATAGCTTGTCGAGCTTTTGCGTAGTATCCGAGAATATCGAGTAGCTTGAGTCACGCAGACGTGAGCGATGCTCCGCAATCTTACGGCGTGCCGTACGCTCATCGCTCTCTGCGCCACGCACATCACGCTGCGAGCGTCGCAACAGACCACGATTAAGGTAGGCATTTGCAAAGTCGGGATATAGCTCTATGGCACGTGTATAGTCGTCGATAGCGGCACGTAGGTCGCCGAGGCGTGTGTGGAGCAGCGCACGATTGTAGTATACCAGCACATTGTCGGGCGAGAGCGTTGCCACCATATCGAAGTCGCTCAACGCACGATTGTAGTCGCCAATATCGGTGCGTATCAATGCTCGGTTAAAGTATCCTACAGCGCTTGTTGAGTCAAGCTCGATGACACGATTAAGATCCGATATAGAGAGCATTGGGCGGTCTAACTCGTTGTTTACCAACGCACGATTGAAGAATGCTGGCATATATGTCGAGTCGCACTCTATGGCCTTGTCGAAGTCTGCAACAGCCTCCTGCAGACGGTGTTGCGCCATGTAGAGCGCACCACGACGGTTGTAGGACTCTGGTTCCTCACGATTTGTGCGTATTGCAAGCTCAAAGTTCTCGTAGGCACGTGCGGTATCTCGCAGGTTGAGGTAGCTGATGCCACGATTGATATATGCCGCCACGTGTCGTTTTTCGTAGCGTATGAAGGTATCGAAGTCGGCTATTGCCTCCTTGAACTGCTGGTTTAGCAGACGTGTGACACCACGACTATAGTATGGGTCGGCGATGTCGGGGCGTAGCTCTATGGCCTGGCGGAAGTCGCCTAACGCATCGTCGTAGTTACCAAGACGTGAGCGTGTTATGGCTCGGTAGTAGAATGCCTCGGTAAATACAGGGTTAAGCTCTACAGCACGTGTAAAGTCGGAGTCAGCGCCGAGCAGGTCGCCGAGGTTATACTTGGCGATACCACGCAGGAAGTGGGCATTAAAGTCACGAGCATCGTGGCGTATAAGTACGTTGAGTATCTCTATGGCCTCGTGGTAGTTGTTAGCCACCATCCTCTGCTGTCCCATCCAATAGATATAGTTGCGGTTGTACTGCGCCTCAACACTCTGAGGCACTGCACACGCCACTATAAACATCAGTATGACAAGCAGTTGTCGCATAGTCAGTTTAGCATTATAACGTCACAAAGCACACTCTTATTATTCAAGTTCGTAGCCAAAACGTTTCAGCTCACGATCGTTATTGCGCCAATCCTCGTTTACCTTCACGTAAAGCTCCAGGAATACTCGCTTGCCGAGGAATGCTTCAAGGTCATGGCGTGCTGCCTGCCCCACCTTTTTGAGGCGTTCGCCCTTGTGGCCTATTATAATACCCTTCTGCGAGTTGCGTGCCACAAATATTGTTGCCGAGATACGGTCTATTGTTGGCTCCTCTTTGTAGCTCTCGATGGCTATTTCGCACGAGTAAGGTATCTCCTTGTCGTAGTTAAGCAGTATCTTCTCTCGGATAATCTCAGAGGCGAAGAATCTGAGGGTCTTGTCCGTAAGCGTATCCTTTGGGTAGAATGCCTCGCCCTCGGGCAGACGTTCGAGGATTAGGTTAAAGACACCCTCCACGTTGAAGTTTTCCTTTGCTGAGCATGGTGCGACAATTGCCTCGGGGAGCAGTGCCTGCCACTTCTCGACGAGGGCTGTCAGCTTCTCGGCATTGGTAAGGTCTACCTTGTTGATTACCACTATGGTGGGGATACCTGATAGGCGCACCTTCTCGATAATTTCGGCCGAGCGGTCGCTATCCTCCACAGTGTCAGTAACGTATAGCAGCACGTCGGCATCGGTTATTGCGCCACGCACAAACTTCATCATCTTCTCCTGTAGCTTGTAGTTAGGCTTGAGGATTCCTGGGGTGTCGGAGTATACAATCTGGAAGTCCTC
>JAZNQJ010000088.1:0-8161 GCA_045590115.1 Alistipes sp.
CACGATCTAATGAGTAGACCATAACCTGCTTTGGAGCAATCTCCTTAACAAGGCGTAACCATGCCTCTACCTCCTCCTCAGTGGTGTTATCCACACGCTGGCCAAGATACTCGCCACGAAGGAACATTGTTTGCACGATAAGTTCGCCACCAAAGGCCTTGAGTAGCTCTACGGTGCGCTCTACGGTATATGCACCCTGTGGCTTGTTGATAAGCTGCACCGTAGCATCAAATGCTGAGTCGAGCTTGAGAATGTTGTTATCCACACGTAGCAAAGCTCGACGCACATCCTCACGATGTATCTGTGTTGCGTTTGAGAGTACAGATACCTTTGCCTCAGGGCAGTGCTTGTCACGAAGTGCTATGGTGTCCTCGATGATCTGCTCAAACTCAGGGTGTAGCGTAGGCTCGCCATTGCCCGCAAAGGTAATCACATCGGGAGGTGTACCCTCGCCAACCATCTTTGCAAGTGTTGCGTCGAGCATTGTGCGCACATCATCTCGAGAGTTGAACCTGCGCTTGCCAGGATGCTCATCGTTCCAGCCGCACTCGCAGTATATGCAGTCGAAGCTGCAGAGCTTTGAGTCGATGGGTAGTAGGTTAACGCCCAATGATAGTCCCAAACGGCGTGAGCGTACAGGGCCAAAAATTATATTATTGAATAACGAAGTCATATTATTAGCTTAGTTTTTAGGTTGTTAAAGGATGAGGCAACGCCCTTCGAGCCAAACTCTGCTATTTAGCACCCTTCGAGCCACCGAGCTTTGCGCCATGCTTAGCCTGGTAGGCGAAGATGTTCTCAGAGTAGCTGGTAGTCTTGAACTCTGAGTCACGCTTGCGCTTGAAAGCTACGGCGATGAGTCTATCTACAAGCTCATCAAACTTGATGCCTGTAGCCTCCCATAGGTAGAACGATAGTGAGCCAGGGATGGTGTTAATCTCATTTACGAAGATGTCGCCCGTAGCCTCGTCAATCATAAAGTCGATGCGTGACACACCGTCGCAGGCCAACACCCTAAATGTCTGGCAGGCGGTCTTGCGGATAAACTCTGTGACATGCTCAGGAAGGTTGGCTGGAATCTCACGAACGGTAGAGTGCATACCCTCAGATGGCTTATTCTTGCCACCTCCCAAGTACTTATCCTCGTAGCTGAGAATCTCGCCTGAGCGTACAGGAGCCTCGCATACCGATGGCTGGCAGTCGTAGTAGTCGCCGAGTACAGAGCAGTTGATCTCCTTGAGCTTCTCGACAAGACGCTCCACGATGATACGCTTAGAGTACTTGATGGCGTTGTCTACAGCGTCGACAAGCTCTTCACGGTTGTGTACTGCCTTGATACCTACCGACGAGCCGAGGTTTGCTGGCTTCACGATAAGAGGGTAGCTGAGCTTCTCGCTACGCTCTACGCATGCCTCACGCTCCGACAACCACTCCTTGTCCGAGAACCATGCGTACTCAACCACAGGGATACCACTCTCCTTAAGAATCATCTTCATGGTAATCTTGTCCATGCCATTAGCCGATGCCAAAGGGTTAGGACATGCATAAGGGATGCCTGTCATCTCTATGAGACCCTGGAACGAGCCATCCTCGCCCGATGTGCCATGCAAGCAGGGGAGGATAACGTCGATAGAACATACGCTCTCGCTGCCGATCAGAGGCTTGCGCACCTTGTAGAGTTTGTTGTCGCCATATACAGGGCGGAAGTATACCTCAGTGACAGACTTAAGCAGAGAGTTCATGTCACGATAGTTGTCCGTAGTACGTAGCTTGTCGCCTGTGTACCAATGGCCATCCTTTGATATGTAGATAGGCACGATGTTGTACTTCTCTGAGTTCATCGCTGCCATAGTCTGCGCTGCGGTGATTACCGAAATCTCGTTCTCTACCGAGCGGCCACCAAAAATTACACCTACATTAATCTTCATTGTATCAGTTATTTAGTCGTTTTTTAGTCTATTTGAATGAGTCTGGGAGGTCGTTCTCATATAGCATTACGTCGCCTGATTTTAGTCGTGGCTGTAGCTCGCTCATAGCCTCGTTGAACGATGCCACGCAGCGTAGCTGTACGGTAGGGTAGCCTCCCGCTTCGAGTCCCTCGACTATCGCCTTGCGGTTTACCTCGTTGATGACATATACACCATCGGGCTTTGCTGCGGCAATATCTTGGCCGAACTGCTTATTATTCGCATACTGCTTAACGCCCATCTCGACAAATCCTGGTGTCAGCACATAGCGCTTGCCCTCGGTCACAAAGCCACTAAGCACCTCGAGAGCCATGCGTGCGCCCGTAGGGTTAGAGTTGTATGCGTCATCGAGGATGGTTATTCCGCCATTGCGACGTAGACTCAGGCGATGCTCTATCTGCTCAATCTGGCGTACAGCACGTCGCTGTGCCTCAGTAGATATGCCGAGCCTATCGGCTATAGCCAAGGCTGCGAGGATGTTGAGGATATTACCACGACCAAGTATGTGTGTAGCAAACTTTGCCTTGCCAGCCTTGCTCTCCACCTCAAAATCAGTCTCAGTGGGCGAGTAGGCGATGTTTACCGCACGATAGTCGGCCTCAGGGTTATCAATGCCATATGTTGCCACCTTAGCTCCTGAGCGTTTGATATGTTCAAAGGCACTCTCAGAGTCGATGTTTACCACGCCGAAACCACCCTCAGGCAGAGCGTCAATAAGCTCAAACTTTGTGCGTGCCACATTTTCCACCGAGCCAAAGGTCTCGAGGTGCATCTCGCCAACTGATGTCACAACACCCATCTCGGGGGCTACCAAGTCGCAAATCTCCTTGATGTCGCCACGCTGCTTAGCGCCCATCTCCACGATGAATACCTCGTGGTGGGGCTTGAGGTGTTCACGTATGGTGCGCACAACGCCGAGCGTAGTGTTGAAGTTGCCAGGGGTCATCAGCACGTTGTACTTCTCGCTAAGCACACGATATAGGAAGTGCTTTGTCGATGTCTTGCCGAAGCTTCCCGTAATACCTATGATGCGAAGGTGTGGCATCGAGCGTAGTCGACGTTTAGCATCGTTGTAGTACCAGCGTGTGATGAGTGCCTCCGTAGGGCGGTTTATAAGGTTGGCAAGGATTGTCCAATAGTCAAACGTGAGGAGCATCATCGCCACCAAGGTGTACTCCGTAAAGAAGATGTGTGTAAGCGTTACGCCTACCGCTGTAAGCATTAGACGTGTGAATATCAGTCGCTTAACACGCATGGTGTAGACCACTGCAATCTTATACTTAATCGAAAATTCGGCAATGGCAATTATCATCATCCACACGCCAAATACCACAAGAGCAGCGACATGGTCGGTAAATGCAAAGGTTATGGCCGCAACTACCGACACGATGTTCATCATCGAATGCCACTCGCCTGTAGAGCGTAGCCAGCGGTTGTAACGCTCCGTACGGTAGCTGTTCTGCTGAAACATCTGCACCGAGTAACGCATTGTAGCCCAGAGGTATACTAACCATATGGCAGAGAATATATATATTGCAATGCTCATTGTTTACTCAATTTTAAGAAATGCTTTTATGGTGGCTATCCACCTATCCTTCTGCTCCAACATCGCAAAGTGACCAGCACCCTCGGCCACTACAAGGCCAGCGTCGGGGATGAGTCGCTCCATCTTCTTTGCATCGCTAAGAGGTGTTGCCGTATCCTTATCCCCCCAGAAAAGGAGTGTTGGTGCCGATATCTTGGGCATCACGTGGCATAGATCCTCATTTACGCACTTCGAGAGTATCGCACGCATCATTGGCGTTGCACGATTGTAGTCCGATGAGCCAGCCTTAGCACGACGTTGCTCGATGAGCATCTGTGCCTTGCGCTTACCAATGAGAATTGGTAGCAGGTGCTTCATCAGTTTGAAGCTATATACCTTGCGGTAGTAGCTAAACGAGCGTCGAGGCTTCACGCCGGCAGCATCCGTAAGGATTATGCTACGTACATCGTTGCGTGAGGCGAAGAGGATTGATACACGACCGCCAAACGAGTGACCTACAAGTGTGGGGCGCTCGATGCCAAGTTCCTTAACTAAGGCCTCAATAGAGCGTGTGTACTCCTCGACACCCCATACCGTTGTAGGCTCGGCGCTACGGCCAAAACCTGCAAAGTCTACGGCCACAACCCTAAAGTGTTTGCATAGTAGCTCTGAGGTTGGTTTCCAGATGTTTCGGTCGCAACCCCAGCCATGTAGTAGTATTATTGTATCTCCCTCGCCCTCAATCGAATAGGCAAGCTCAATACCGTCGTATTTATATCGTGCATCCATATCAGGCAAAGGTAGTGAAAAAAATGTAACTATAATCTAAAAAAGTGCGAAATCTTTTATAGCAAAGCGACAATAACTGCTATCGGAAATCGCCCACTTAGCGTTAGTAGCCTATCGGTTGAGTATGTCGAGCGACCACGATAGATATATTGCCCTTCGATGGTAAGTAGTGTGTCAGATGAGTAGGTCGAGGCGCCATGATAGAGATATCTGCCATCGTAGGTAAAAAGTATGTCAGAGTGGTACGTTGAGTTGCCCCGATAGATATGCCTTCCGTCAAATGTTAGAACTATGTCGGATGAGTACGTTGAGTTGCCTGTGTAGAGATGTCTGCCATCGTAGGTGTAGAGTATATCTGAGGTGTAGGTGCTACGCCCCGAGTAGAGATGTTTGCCATCAAACGTATATAGTATGTCGGAACTATATGTCGAACTGCCACGATAGATATATGATTGAGCCTCAGTGATTAGTGGCAGTGTAAGTAGTAGTATAAAGAGTAGTAATCGGCGCATACGGCTTATGCTTTTTACAAAGATACGAAAACTTTTTGATTGTGTGTTTGTTTTCTAACTGTTTAGCCACTATCATAGTAACTCCGTTATTCCATTATATACAAATTAGGGAGCCCGATTGGACTCCCTAACGTTGGTATCAAAATGTCGATGTTACGATATGCTCATATCGATATTTTGCTCGGGTGCTGACTGCTCCATCTCGAGGAACGTCGTGTACATCGCCTGCATATCATCGGCACGCTCTGCACCACCCATTGTTATGTACATGTTCCACTGCAACTCCAAGCGTGTGATAGTATCCATAAGTGCTGGTGTAGCCATCACCCGCTCTTCAGGGGCGAGAATTATTACGCTGTCGACATCGGTATACATTGCAAAGTATTGCAGCATAATCACCGTATCGTGGAGCTTAGTTACTCGCTTAAGCACAAAGTGTTCCTCGCTGCAGCCAAGCTCTGTCAGTCGCTCGATGAAGGGCATCAGGTTGTTGTCGCCATAGTTCTCGTACTCACGTACCACTATGATTCCTACCTTGACCTGTTTGTCTGCCATCTCTGCGCTCTTCACCCTATACATGTTGCGGTGTTACAGACTTTTAGCGGATAAACTTAGCCATTGCACGCTCCTGTGCTGGATACTTCTTTATGATTGCCTTGTAGCACTCCTGAGCCTTGGCATTGTCACCCATAGCCTCGTAAACCAAAGCGAGCTTCTTAGAGTATGTTACGTAGGTATGCTCATCGTCGCTTGCCTCAATAGCCTTAGCGAAGTTCTCGGCAGCAGCCTGAAGGTCGTTCTTCTCAACAGCGATATCGCCCTTAAGACCGAGTACCATTGCGTTGATCATCTCACCTGCAGCGCCCTCAGCATTCTCATACTTTGCCAACTCAGCCTCTGCCTTTGCAATGTCGCCAGCCTCAAGAGCAGCGGCTGCTGCAAGGAATGAAGCTGTGTTTGCAGCCTGAGTACCCTTGAAGTCTGCCTGAACCTTCTCGTAGCCCTCTACGCTATCTGCGCCGTTAAGCTCGTTAGCCATAGCGATGCTTGCAGACTGCTCCTTGCGAGTCTTGCGGCCCTCGTTGTAGTTCTTGAAGATGAAATAACCGCTAAGTACAAAACCTACGATGATGATCAACCACAACAGCTTGTTACCATGCTTGTCGAAAAATAACTCCAACTTACCCTTAGTCTCAACCATGATATCGGTCTCGGGTGTCTTTACATTGTTTGCCATAAATACTATTTGTTTTTAATTATTTAAGTCTTAGTGATGTTTCAACCTACAAAAGTACAATAAAAAGTTTTAATTTCATAGCTTTTGGAGTAAAAAAATGGCGATGATAAAAAAATGTTGCAATAGACCGAAAAAAAATGTATCTTCGCACTATGAATCTTTCTAAAATGGTGTAGCGATTATGATGCAACTTTTAATACGAAATAAACTACTGTGCCTTATTGTGTTAGTTGCGATTGCATTTGCTGGATGCGAGGCTGTTGTCGAGGAGCTACCATCGTACGAAGAGACATCAAAAGTGGGCGTTGGCGATAAGGCTCCTCGGTTCGAGATAGAGGCCTTAGATGGCACTGTGCTGCAGATGCCCAACGGCGAGCCTACGTTGCTTATACTCTTTTCGCACACTTGCCCTGATTGCAAACGTATGATGAGTGACCTGCAGAAAGAGCTTGGCGACAAGGCCTTAGAGCATAACATCTTGGCAATTTCTCGTGGTGGTAAAAAGGATGATGTTGAGGCATTTGTGGCTGATAACGAACTAACATTTAGGGTGGCTGTAGATCCTGATGCTGCAATCTATTATCAGTATGCAGAGATGTATGTCCCTCGTTGCTATTGCATAGATTCCGATGGCGTTATTCGCCTTGTAACCTACGAGTACAAAAAAGGCGACGTAGATAGGCTTCTAACCCAACTTAACGAGTTAAAACTTTAGGCGTATGTTTATTGAATCGCTCTCGATACTAAACTTTAAAAATATTGCTGATGAGCAACTTAAGCTATCCTCGCAGGTAAACTGCTTTGTGGGAGATAACGGTGCTGGCAAGACCAACATCCTCGATGCGGTACACTACCTCGCCTTGGCTCGCTCAATGCACACAATAACCGATGCCCAGAGCGTGCGCCACTCAGAAGATGCCTTTCTGCTCGACGGCCGCTTTAAGCATGATGATGGTCGCCCTGAACAGGTCGTGTGTAGCTTTACTCGTCGTGGCGGTAAGACCCTAAAACGCAATGGCAAGGAGTACGAACGCCTCTCAGAGCATGTCGGAAGCTTCCCTATAGTGGTGGTGTCGCCTGCCGACTCGGCACTCATCAGCGACTCGGCTGAGGAGCGTCGTAAGTATATCAACCGCTTTATATCGCAGATTGATAGGGGCTACATGGCGCAGCTAATACGCTACAATACAACACTTCAGGAGCGTAACCGTATGCTCAAGGCAAACCCCTCGGAGGAGATGCTCCTTATCTACGATGGTATGCTGTCTGCATCTGCCGATGTGCTGTTTAAGCGTAGACAGGAGATTATTGAGCGTATGCGTCCAATAGTCGAAGAGTACTATGCATTGCTATCTGCTGAGCGTGAAACCATAGGCATGGAGTATCGTTCTGAACTTCAGCAGTCTACGCTCGCAGAGCTATTGCTGTCGTCACGCAAGAAGGACTTTATAAATGAGTTCACAACAGTAGGTGTTCATCGTGATGATATACACTTCTCGATAGGAGGCTTTCCACTACGTAAGTTCGGCTCACAGGGACAGCAGAAGTCGTTCCTCATAGCGCTTAAGTTGGCAGAGTACCGATTGCTTGCAGAACATGTTGGCGATAAACCGATATTGCTGCTTGATGACCTCTTTGATAAACTCGATATGCGTCGTGTTGCGCAGCTGCTACGCATCGTTGGTGGCCAGACATTTGGTCAAATTCTTATCACAGATTGTAATAAGCACCGTCTGCAACGTACGCTCAGTGATGCGGGTGTTGAGTATGAGTTATTCCATATTGCTGATGGTCACGCAACCCTATGAAACGAACACAGACAAAGTCTATAGGCGAGATTCTTGAGGAGTTTTTCAAGCGCCCATATGTTGCAGCAAAGATCGCCGAAGGTCGCTTGCCCGAGTATTGGCGAGAGATAGTGGGGGAGTATGTTGCTGAGCAGACCCATGATTTACGCCTTACCAACCATATACTCTATGTAACGGTACGCACAGGCGTTGTGCGTAACGAACTGTTCTACCGTCGTGACGAGCTGTGTAAATTGCTTAACGACAGGGCAGGAGTTAGGCTGATTAATGCTATAATCATAAGATAGAAAAAAGAGAGGCTGAATAAAAAGTGTATTTTGTCG
>JAZNQJ010000089.1:0-4424 GCA_045590115.1 Alistipes sp.
TAGGCTCAGGTATTGGCTGTGGCTCACACTCGCACACAGCACCCACAGGTACTCGCACAATATTTGTGCTTTCATCATCAGCATTGATATACACCCACTCATTGCTGACGAGCTTAACATCCGTAGCGTGGAGGTCATCACCCCCACGTCGCATAGCTCCTGTATATATGCGTATGTCCGTTAGTGTCTGCATTAGTCGATTATTGTTAGCTGTTCCACCTCGTTAGAAAGCACCTTCTCGCCATTCGCCCATAGCTCAAAGGAGATGAAGTATAGGCCATCCATATTGCGTGTCATGGACGCAGGGATGATATGTGCTGCGGTGTTATCCTCAGGATTTCTCACTTGTACACGTTCTCTTATTACCTCCTTACCCGATATGGTTGTTGCCACGCACCATAGTGCATAGTCACTGAGGCTAAATGCTCCCCTCAGAGGTGCGAAGCGTGAGCCAATGATTACATTCTCTCCTTTGTGTGCTATCATGACGATTTAGAAATAACGCCCCACATTTCTCCCTATGCGAGGCAGACATTGTGTGAAAAGATTATCCATAGCTGTTGCCGATGCTGTGCCATACATCGTAGAAAGCTCGGCATCACGATAGTGATACCACCAAGCGAGAAGTGCGTTCTTGAGGTACTTACGCATAAGGCCCTCAAGCACAGCACCCTCGTTAGGCTCTACGTGAGCATCATCCACATCCACGCTGATGACATCACGACCAGCCGAGTATGTGCGTATGATGGTGCGTAGGTTGAACGCCATATCCGAGCATATGTCCTGCAAGGCATAGTATATCTCCTCGGCATTCTCCTTGGTGATAATCCAATCGTCGTAGACGGCATCTGCGCCTTCTACACCACGACTGCGCATCGCCTGAAGGTCAAGCGATGTTTGTATGTTACACTCGTCTATTAGGCGAGATACTGCTACTGATACGTTGATAATCATAATTTCCTTCTCCTTTCTATAACTTCATCTAACAGGCTCTTTTTGGGAACATACTTGTAATAGTCACCTGATGTGTCAAGGTCGTACCTTTCACGAAATTCTCTTCCATCATCCGAATTATACCAATCAAGCTCCTGTTGAATCGATGGATGATCCTTTCGCTTCACGAACTCATATACCCCTGTTTCTGGATTCTCGTAAGCCGAGTAAAGATGAGCGTCTTCATCTCGTGCAAACGCCACCATATCTTTATATGGGGCTAACTCATACGCTCTTCGCAGATTATACGTAGTAGTGTCCCTTTTGCCCTTTGGCACAGTCATTAGCCATTCCTCGTATGTCGGCTTCTGCTTCATAACGACAACTGCTGTAAATGTTCGTTAACCTTGGCAGTACATACCGATGCTGCCTGTACATCGCTCATCGAGAGCAAGACAATCTCTGCGAGCTTCCATGCTGTGATGTCTACGAGATCAATGGGAATACAATCTTCCTGATAAGGCACAGCCATTATAATGGCATAATCTTCGTCTGTCGTATAAAGTTCCAGCTTTACACTCTCTTTGTTGCTGGTTATGTCAGGACCCACTTGTACAACAATAGGTCGTGTAGGGTTGCCTCGTAGCACCTTATTCTTCTGCTGACGATAGAGAGGATTCTGCTCCGAGATAATATCTAAGACAGGTCGATGCCAATCACCGCACTTGACATATACAATACGGGCACCAAGATTTTCCCCAAAAGTTTCCTCTGGTTTGAAAACAGCAGTTAATACCCCATCCTCACTGGTAAATTCCGCATCAATAGTTATTCGCTTTGTTAAAAGATGTGTTGGTGCGTTATCTATCACCCAGTGCACAGCCTCTTCCATGAAGTCACTTAGCGGGAAGTAACCTTCAGTGATACTTTCCGCATCAGGATATGCCTCATCGATACACCTCAGTGCTTTTGCTAAGATTGTCTCACGCATACGTTACTCCAGCTTTGTAAATACCACATTCCAGCGACGTGCCGCCTCACGCTTCATATCCTCAATAGTAGTCGATGTAAACATCTCATCAAACTTACCCTGAATGTATGCAACAGCCTTGCGTCGTGTGGTTACTGTGTCATCGTAGATAGCTGTTGCGGGGTCGAGCAACTCATCCTCGATAGGCTTCTGCACGATAGTTGTGTTATCTCGATCCTCTCGCTCCTCCTTTACATAATATACTGTGTTAAAGTATGGCGACTCCTTCATAGCCTTAGCAAGGTCTGGGTCATGCGCAGTGAACGTGGAGTTGCCTACATTCCCATAAAGGACTGGGGTTGTAAATGTCACAGTCCGCAACTTGCCATTTACAACAAATGCCAAAGAGAGATTACGTGGCTCTCGTGTATAGAATACTGTCATATTTGTTAAATTTAATGTATCGGGCAGAGAATCCCCCTACCCGATACAATAGTGAAATACTACTCGTTGATAATCAAGAGGCCATGTGCCTTTGGATTTGTCAGCTCAAGTGTAATTGACTCCTCAAGCACCACATCGTGCGAGTTGCGGATACCTGCCTTCTGCAAATCCAACTTACGCTCCTGCATAGGCACCTGCTCGATAACTCGGATGTGACGAGGGTCGATGACCAATGCACAGTTGGTGTAACCACCAAACAACGACAACGCTGGGTCCATAATACCTCGGAGAGTACCGAAGTTAGACTCTACCATCTTCCACGTTACGCCCCACTTCATCTCAGTCTTGTTTGCCTCAAGCTGTTTACTCCACCACTTAGAGTTAGCCAACTTAGTGGCAAAACCTGCACCATAGAGCAAGATACGCTCCTCAGAACCGTTGTTCACTGAGAACATCTGCTCCATCACACGATTGAGGAATACATCCATCTCCTCTGCGTCATCCTTCGCAATCTGCTGGATGTTGAAGTCAAGGACACCTCGCATATGGAGCTTGCGCTTCATAGTTACAGGGTCAATGAAGTTCTCCTTTGCTACTGCACCACCACCAAAGATGGCTGCCGCCTCGCTCTGCAAACGGAAGTCAAGGATTGCCTGCTCTTTGAAGTCTGCGAGACCATACTCTACATCCTTCTCCTGCAATGCCTGATATGCGTTCTCTGAAATCGTACAGAGGAAACGCTGACACAAGTTGTAGTCCTTGACGGGCATTGCCTGTGGGTCTTCTGTGATTGCTACATCCTGATCACAAGCGATACCAGAACGATACATCTTAGTACCAGCATCAATTTTTGCGCTACTTGTAGCATTGATAGGTACGACTTTAATCTTATTATCTGCGTAATCGATTGAAACAATATGCAACATCAAAGGCTTTGCTGAGGCTGTAATACCGGCACCTACTGCCTGTCCCGCACCACCTGATACTTCATATGTTGGCACTACAAGTACGCCATCCTTAGAAAGACAATGTACTCCGCTTGATAGACTAATCTCCGTAGCTGCTGTGGTAAGTGCCGCAGAATCTGTGCCTACTACACACTCAACGCCACGTGCTGCAACTGAGGCGAACTCAAACTTATCAGAGTCTGTATCGCCTTTGCCAATATTACGTAGAAATGTGTCAAGCGGAGCATTTGACCAACCGATCTTAGCCAAACGCTTGCTGACGGTGGAACGGTTAATGTCGTGTTTACCAATGACACCATCACCATCTGTTTTAGCGATGGTCTTGCCGTCTGCATCTACTGTTGTCTGATGAGTACCTACTGTACCCTGAATTGTAGCCTCTGCTGAGGCACCTGTAATCTCTGCCATATTCTTTTGATTTTAATGTGTTATAGTTTTCTTCGATTGTAATTTCTTAGGATGCTCCCAATCTCGCTGTCATCCTCTGGCTCTTCCTCCTCGACAATAGGACTTGAGCCACCACCCATAGGTAGGCCATCGGTCTCTGCTGACTCCTTGATGCGCTTAGCTGTAATCTTCTCGTTGCGTGCCTCGATAGCACCAGCCTCCTTTGCCTCCTCGACATCCTCATCATGCTTGAAGGCATCACGCATCATTGCGAGGAACTGCGGCGATACTTCGCCCATGCTGATGTTACGTAGTGATGTACGTAGGAACTCTACGAAGTCCTCCTGCTCTGCCTCTGTCCATCCCTGAGCATTCATGAAGTTCTCAAGCTCCTTATCCGACTTCTCGAGGTTAGACGTGCGCAAGGCAATCTCCTCGTCGGTCTTCTTCTTCTCAGCGAGGTAGTCATCTGAAGCCTTCTTCATCTCGTCCCAATCGGGATCACCCTCCATTGGCTCATCCTCAAGGATGTCACCGAGATACCTGCGTAGTGCTACTCGGAAGGGCATGCCCTTAGTCATCGCATTGATGACCATTGCAAACTCAGGGTTACGATCCATGAGGTCGCCAATCACAGCGTCGCTCTCCTCGTAGCTCTTCAGTCGCTCATCAGTGCCTACCAAGTGACTATGCAACTTATCCTCGTAGGCCTCATCATCCTC
>JAZNQJ010000090.1:0-8633 GCA_045590115.1 Alistipes sp.
GACAAACAATGAACACACTCATATGGGTATATAAAAGTATACCCACGAACGCAGTTGTAACTCATGCCACCAACACACACCATGAACATACCCACACATGGGTATACAAAAGTATACCCGCAAATACGGATATCCCTACAGATTATTTTATGTCTTCTTATTTAGTATATTACACAGGTACCATTCGCCAGATGAAACCTAAACAGAGTTTGATTACAACGTATTATTATACACATCTGCTTTGCATACATTCACTCCCCTAATGGCGACTTGTAATGCAAGTCAACAAAATATTATCATCAATAATATCTTTTTTTTGCTTGGAATTGATTACCTTTGTGGAAAAGCATATAGCATGAAACCTCTTGAGACTCCTCTAACACTCATCGAGCGAGAGAATCCCGTTGGCACTATCTTCGAGCGTTTCCCTGAGCTTAACATCGCTGCTATCGCACGTGAATTAGGGATAAACCGTACTCTTATGCAACACTATGTGAGCGGACGCAAGAAACCGTCGTTCGAGCGCATGCAAGACATTGAACGCCATCTGCATCGTCTTGGCGAAGAGTTGACAAAACTTCACATAGAATAAAAATTTATCAAGATTAGCAACAAAAGAGTGTGCTAATTGTTTAAAATTTCCTATATTTGTACAAGTCAAACACAAAAACTGCTTTTCGCCCATGGTGCGTGATAACATAGAAATAATCCAGATTAATATCTCTGGCGAGGATAAGCCAGGACTGACATCTTCGCTGACGGGAATACTCGCCCGCCACGATGCCTTCATCCTCGACATCGGCCAGTCGAACATCCACCAATCGCTGACACTCGGCATACTATTTATGACAACCCCTGAGCAATCGGGACAAATCATGAAGGAGCTACTATTCAAGGCCTCGGAGATGAACATCAGCATACGCTTTGAGCCTATTACCGTTGAGAAGTATAGCAGCTGGGTAACAGGACAGGGCAAAAACCGATATATCATCACCTTGGTTGGTCGTAAGATTACAGCCGAGCATATCTCAGAGGTGACAAAGGCTATATCGGAGGAGGGGCTAAACATCGACGACATAAACCGCCTTACAGGACGTATGCCCCTACTTGAGGATGAGCGCACACCAAAGACAAGTATCGAGTTCTCGGTGCGTGGCACACTCTCAGACAAGGGTGACTTCCAGCGTGCGCTGATGCGCATAGCAACAAAGGGCGGTGTAGACATCTCGTTCCAGAAGGATGGCATATTCCGCCGTTCACGCCGTCTGATATGCTTCGATATGGACTCTACGCTCATCACCACCGAGGTTATCGACGAGCTTGCCGATCGTGCTGGCGTGGGCGACAAGGTGCGTGACATCACCGAGCGTGCCATGCGTGGCGAGATAGACTTCCGAGAGAGTTTCAAGGAGCGTGTAGCACTGCTCAAAGGCTTGGATGTTAGCGTGATGGAGGATATCGCAGTAAACCTCCCTATCACCGAGGGTGTCGACCGCATGATGACAATCCTCAAGCGTGTAGGCTACAAGACCGCCATACTCTCAGGTGGTTTCACATACTTTGGCAACTATCTGAAGCGCCGCTTTGGCTTCGACTATGTCTATGCCAACGAGCTTGAGGTCGAGGATGGTAAGCTCACAGGACGCTACACCGGCGAGATTGTCGATGGCGCACGCAAGGCCGAGCTACTACGTCTGCTCTGCCAGTTCGAGAATATCGACATTCAGCAATCTGTGGCCGTAGGCGATGGCGCTAACGACCTACCAATGCTCAACATCGCAGGTCTCGGCATAGCATTCCACGCAAAACCCAAGGTACGTGCCACAGCAAGCCAATCGATATCTACCGTAGGTCTCGACGGCATCCTCTACTTCCTCGGTCTTAAGGACTCATGGGTGGAGGGCAAGAAGTAGTGCTATGCGGTGGCCTAAGCTGCTGACAGTCATATTTATCACTCTGCACATCACAGGGTGTGGTCGCTATGTAGGTACACCATCGCCAGAGACTCTTCCTCAGGCCAACACAACCATTGAACGGCTACACAGCTACCTATCGAAGAGCGATGTGGCCATCATAGAGGAGGATGTTGTGGTCGTAGGACGTGTGACATCTTCCGATGCAGCAGAAAACTTCTTCCGCACGATGACCATTGAGGATGAGAGTGGTGGCATAGAACTTCTTGTGGGCGAATACGATCTACACACAGCATATCCCGAAGGACTAAACGTAGCTCTACGGTTGCGAGACTGCGCCTTAGGTTATCGTTATGGTGTGCTACAGGCTGGTAGCAGCGCCGAGGCATACACAAATTACGATATAGACTACCTGGCAACACGTCAAGCTATCGACCGAGTTATAGTGCGTAGCCTTGATGTTGAGTCTCGAAATCCCCTACATAAGTATATTTCCGAATTGGATGATAGTATGTGTGGTCGACTACTACGTATCGACTCGCTACAACTTATAGGCTCCACCAGCGTCGACACCCTTGCGGGCGAGACCATTGATAGGGCTACGTGGCAGGGCTACTCAATGTTTGTAGACAGCAACCACGACACCCTGGTGGTCTACACACGTGAGTATGCTCGTTACGCTACACACCTTATCCCCAACACTACCCTATCGCTGCAAGGCATCGTTCAATATGCCAAACACCCTACCAACAACCGCTACTACTATCAACTGAAGATGCGTGATGAGAAGGATTGCATACATAATTAGCATCGTGACATTACTTCTATGTGGTGGGTGCGAGCGTGAGTATTCCGCATTATCAAGGCTTGTTGCCACAGCAGACCTAAAGGCTATGTGCAGAGGTTTGGAGGCGGGTATTACCGAAGATGTATACATTGAGGGTTTTGTTGTGGCAAACGACAGATATGGCGAGTGCAACTACTCTATTATTGTCAACGATGACACAGGAGGTGTAGAGGTGGTCATAGAGTGCCGAGATATTGACTCAGTGGTGGGACTATAAACTACGTGAGGCTGAAATGCTCTGGGCTACACATTGGTCGTCGTGGGGCAAAGTTTGTGATTGGCAAAAGAGCAACATCGGAGTATGTTGTAGACCAAATCCCTGAAAAAGAGATGCTCAATCGTATCAAAATAGTTCCATCACGAGGGGATACACCAAAGGCCTGGGAGATGACCATCGGTGAGATAAATAGTGAGAGTGTGCTTAGGTATGCTCGTTTGCGTTCGCTTAGGCTTATTGCTAAGGAGCAAGACCTCTTCTGGTGCGACAAAGATAGCATAACTCAAAGATATACCACCACCATACGCCACTTCAGCGATGGTCGTGACACACTGCGTGTTATGGTTGCCAAAGATAGTCAATATGCCGACAGTCGCATACCAATAGAGCCATGCTCGCTTTCAGGCATCATAGATTGGTACGACAACGATATCTGTCTGCGAATCACCTCATATCAATTTGTTGATGAATAGATGTAAAAAAGGGGGTGACTAAAAAGTAAATTAGTCACCCCCTAATTTGTCATGAGGTTGAAGAAAAAGATGTAGTTTTAGGCATGCGAAGCCCGAAAAAGCGGAGTTTACTAAACGTAAATGAGCATTTTGAGGGCGAGCATAACGACAAAATACTCTTTTTATTCAGCCTCTTAACTAAGTCTATGCTCAAATTATTTTGCAGCCTCCTCAGCAGCTGGTGCCTCCTCAGCAGCTGGTGCCTCAACAACCTCCTCAACAACTGGAGCCTCTGCCTCAGCAGCCTTCTCCTCCTTAGCCTGCTGACCACCGCAAGCTACCAATGCAACAGCTGCAAACATAGCAGCGAACATGAATACCTTCTTCATAATTGTAAAGTTTAGTTTAATCGAAAAAAAATACTTATCAATACAAAAATAAATATTTTATTTTATTTGAACAAGTATTTATGCTTATAAAGTTCTATTTTTTCGCATTATTATGCAAATAATTCGCTTTACAAGGTGGTTTTTTGCATAAATAATAGACTTTAACAAGTGATAATTTAGCGAATAAGGGGCAAAAAAATGCGAATAGGTAGTATTGCCTATCCGCATTTTATCCATTGGCAGCCTATGCTGCCTTAGCTCACGAGAGAGATTATTTAGCCTCTGGAGCAGCTGGTGCCTCCTCAGCAGCTGGTGCCTCCTCAGCAGCTGGTGCCTCCTCAGCAGCTGGTGCCTCAGCAGGAGCCTCGGCCTTCTTCTCGCACTCGCCCTTGCACTCACCCTTGCACTCCTCCTTCTTCTCGCAGCACTCGCCATCCTTCTTCTCGCACTCGCCCTTGCACTCTGCCTTCTGCTCGCAGCACTCAGTCTTCTGCTCACCGCAGCACTCCTTCTTATCCTTAGCCTGCTCACCGCAGCAAGCAACCATTGATGCAGCAACAAACATAGCTGCAATGATAAACATCTTCTTCATAGTTGTAAATTTATTAAGGTGTTAATAATAAAATGTGTCAGCTCTATTACTATTCAACAGGAGGAGCAATAGTTGCAGTCTCCTCCTCTGCAGGTGGAGCAATAGTTACTGTCTCTTCCTCCTCAGCGGGTGGAGCAATGGTAACAACATCTTCATCCTGATTAAAGTCTTTAGGGGTCTCAATAACTAATGTCTCTTCGCCATCCTCACCCTCGGTTGTTGTGTCATACTCGGCATCGAAATATGTCTCCTCAAACTCTACACCACCCGTAACAACTCCATTACGCTCAATCTTCATATAGTTAGCACCCTCGACACGAAGGAACAAACGCAAGGGTATATCCTCCTCAACAAGTGGTACCTCAGGGTAATCATCCTCGAGTTTCTCACGAAGCAATGCCACATCCTCCATATCGAAGCAATCGCCCACTAAGATGCGGTATGTAGGACTCTCAACGCTGATGTAAGAGCTTACGTTACGAACCTCAGAACGGAACTTACGCAACGCACGTGAAGCACGCTCATCGGCAAACTGCTCAGAGTCGTTGAAGATCATAAAGCGCCAGCCTGGGACCTTTGCTGGAGTCTTAGTATTATACTCGACAGTGCCAACAGCCTCCTTTACGCGAGCATCCTCAGTGATGTTGATAACACCACCGCTGCTGCTACGTGAGGATAGTGACACACGCTTTGAGGATATATACTGTGCTGATGCGTCTAAACTACACATTAGCACACACATAACTACTATATATAAAACTCTCTTCATCTTAAGTATTAGGTATTTAAATCATTTGTACGATCTCGCCTAAAATCTCGTTTGATAATGCGAAGTTATT
Source organism: Alistipes sp. (assembly GCA_045590115.1). Lineage (GTDB taxonomy): Bacteria > Bacteroidota > Bacteroidia > Bacteroidales > Rikenellaceae > Alistipes. The sequence continues at coordinate 5,250 of JAZNQJ010000090.1, forward strand.
CAAAATTTCAGAAACTGCAACATTTTTGTCTGAAAAATTCATTTTCAGCACTTTGAGACCCGCCTTCACACGATAGTCTAACGTGGTATTAAGTCCTCTGTTATTTATCAGATGGCGCAGCACATACTGCATCGTAAATGAGCTTGTCGACGTAAAGCGCAAAGGTATCAGCACCTTGGTTGTAGAGCGTGGTGGAATCTTGATTTTATCACGTAACTCTATGGTAGCCACCTTATTACCATGCATCTTAATATCTACCTTTCCCTTCTTTATAATAAGCGTATGCGCCCAATCACTACGAATCTCTACCCAAAGGTTCATGCCCGAGGTAGAGACATGTGTAACGGTGATAAAGCGCTCGAAATGAAAATTATCAAGCACATCGGCCTTAGTAATGGTGGTACTGAGGAGCGCAAAGCACAACACCACGAAATATCTCAAATTTTTCAACATAACACTATTTTGTTGCTTCGTAAATATGTGCAATGCCAAAGCTCTGCGAGCGAGCCTTGATATCGCTAAAGCCTACACCTCTCAGTATCTGGGCAAAACGCTCTGGCGAAGGGAACTCCTCCACAGAGTCGGGCAGATAGTCATATGCCTGGCGATCCTTCGAGAGCATTGCACCTATACGTGGTAGTAGGCGGTGAGAGTATTGGGCATATACCCAGCGTACTAAGCGGTTGCGAGGTATTGAAAACTCCAAAACTATAAGCTTTCCACCCTTACGCAGCGTACGGTAAATCTCCTTAAGGCCACCCTCAAGGTTTTCAAAGTTTCGCACACCGAAGGCTACAGTCGCTGCATCCATACTCTCGCTTTCTACGAACGTAATATTCTCAGCATCGCCCTTGCGTACCTCGATACGGTCGCTAAAACCCTCTCGCTCAATTTTTTGACGTGCTACTGCGAGCATCTCCTCCGAGAGGTCAACGCCCAAAATATGCAACTGCTTCATACGACGTGCCATGGCTATAGCCAAGTCACCCGTACCTGTTGCCATATCCATAACTCTTGAGGGGTGCGACTTACCAAGTAGGCGTACCACACGTTTTCGCCATAGTTTATCTATGTTAAACGACAGGATATGGTTTAATCTATCGTAAGTAGGAGCAATATTATCAAACATCTGCTCCACTTGCTCCTTCTTTGTCTGATGCTGGTTATATGGCTTCATAATTATATAACTCTTCTACTCGTATCTTATTGCTTTTGATGGCGATACTTGCGCCGCTAACAGTGCGGGAAGTATCATCATCACAAGGGTTATAACAACTGTTGCAACCACCGCCACAAGCCACTCTACAAAGCATAGTGCTGCTGGTACTGTGGTAAGAATATATCCGTCGGAAGGAAGTGGTACAACACCCCAGAAATGCTGTATGAGACATAGCATAACGCCTATTACCGCACCCAATGTCACACCTCTAAAGATGATAAACAACGCACGATAGACAAATATTCGCACCACACTTGCTCGATGCATACCCATGGCACGTAGCTCTCCGATCATACGCTGACGCTCAAGCACGATAATAAGCAGTGCCGTAGTCATATTGAGCAACGCCACGATAATCATTATCACTGTAATAAACAGGGCGTTAACATCGTGTGTTGCCAACCAACCGAACAGGTTGGGATATATCGACTGTGTGGTAAATGCCTCCACATTCTGCTCGGTAAGCAGGTATAGCTCTATGAGAGAGTTATTAAGTCTCTGTGTAAACTCTGTCACATCACTTCCTGGCTTGAGCCATAGCTCATATCCCGTAACCTCATCCTTAGCTTCGCTATAGAAACGAGTAAGATTACGTATATCACTAATAACCAATACGTTGTCGATGACATCTATGCCTGTATTGAATACTCCGCAGACCGAGAATCTATCCCTTAGAAGTCCACTGTCGCCATCCACAAACACCATCTCAATACGGTCGCCTACTGTGACATCCATCTGTTGGGCAATACGCTCCGAAATCATGATATCACGTGAGCGTGGCTCTCCGGTTAGGCGTGGAAGATTACCTTTCACGAGGTGTTTATTGAAAAAGCTACAATCATACAACGAGTCAACACCCTTGAGCATCACACCCACAATATTATCATCGCTCTTTATAACACCCTCTTTAGCTACGTATGGCGAGTAGCGAACAATCTGCTCATTTTCAAGTATTTGTAGCAGCTCTTCACTACGTTCGATGGTTACGGGAGATACTACACCACGACTCTGAGGTGCAGTTACTACAACTTCGGCTGAAGCACCCGTAAGTAGCTGATCTATGTTTTGTTTAAAGCCTATGACAACAGATAGTGTGACAATAATCACCGCCACACTTACCCCTGTTGCGATGGTTGCCACACGCTCCATAATACCTGCTCGTTGACCAAGCTGTCGACTCGACAGGCGACGTGCTATGTTAAACTCTACACTCATTATAATTTGTTTCGGCGTAGCCTAATAGGGCAAAGGTACGAATAATTACGCAAAGATTGATAAACTAACCCCTAAATATCACAAAATTAAGGTAGTTTCTATAAATTACTAACACCCTGATGTTGATAACCATAGAACAACTTATAATAACTTACTTATTATAATTGGTTGGTTTTTGATGGAAAATTCTTAAATTTGTGGATGAATTTTTTTTAGATACTTCAGAGCTATGGCAAAACAGTATAACAAAACATCTAAAAATAATCAGGAAGCCTACACACAACTTACTGAGTTAGAAGGTATAACACCTCCACAATCAATAGAACTTGAGCAAGCTGTACTCGGAGCATTGATGCTCGAGAAGGATGCCATCATCGATGTTCAGGAGTATCTCTCGGTAGACACTTTCTACACCGAGGAACACCGCCTCATATATAAAGCCATACTCGACCTGTCGATGGATATGAAGGCCATCGACCTCTACACAGTAACCGAACATCTTAAGGCACAAAAGCAACTCACGAAGGTTGGTGGTGCAGCATACCTTGCTGAGCTTACTCAGCGAGTAGCTACCGCTGCCCACGTAGAGTTTCACGCCAAGATTATCGCTCAGAAGTATGTTCAGCGTGAGCTTATACGCTCAGCCACAGAGATTCAGCGTCGCTCTTACGATGAGGAGGTAGACGTAACCGAACTTATTGGCTTTGCCGAGCAGGAGATATTTAAGGTTTCGGAGGGTAATGTGAAACGTTCAGTACAGTCATCGGCAGACATTCTCCATAAGGCACTCAAGCAGATTGAGGCAGCCTCAAAGACCGCTGGTGAGTATAATGGTGTACGCTCAGGATTTACCGACCTCGATAGCATCACGCTTGGTTGGCAACCCTCGGATCTTATCATCATCGCTGCACGTCCATCAATGGGTAAGACCGCCTTTGTGCTAACTATGG
>JAZNQJ010000091.1:0-4318 GCA_045590115.1 Alistipes sp.
ATGGCGACCACTGCTTCGGACTCTTCCCACTGATTGCCACTCTCGGCCTTGAGGGCAAGCGCACACCTTTAGATGTATATGCGCCTGCGCCCATGGGCGAGATTCTCGAGTACCACCGCAAATTCTTCTGGGATGACCTACCCTTTGTGGTTAAGTGGCACGAGGTACGTACTACGGAGCATAGCCTGCTTATGGAGAACTCCACGCTCGAGGTGTGGAGCATACCACTACGCCACAGAGTGCCTACGGCTGGATTTCTGTTTAAGGAGAAGCAGCCAGGACTGAATGTGGATAAGTTTAAGATTGAGAAGTATGGGCTGTCGATAGCCCAGATTGTAGCTGCCAAGCGTGGCGAGGATATTACATTGAGCGATGGTCAGATTGTTGCTAACGAGGAGCTTACCTACATGCCATACAAGGCTCGCTCCTATGCCTATCTCTCGGATACATCCTACTCGGCAAAGGCGGCATCGCTGGTCAAGGGCGTAGATCTGCTCTACCACGAGGCGACATATGCTATGGACATGGCCAAGACATCGAAGGGTCGTGGTCACTCCACCACAGAGGATGCTGCCAAGGTGGCTATCAAGGCGGAGGCTGGGACTTTGCTCATAGGCCACTTCTCATCACGCTACAAGCAACATGAGCCTTTGGCTGAGGAGTGTCGCCAGATGTTTGCGAACACCAAGATAGCAGTCGAGGGCGAAACATATAACATTGGCAAACAATGATGATAAAGGCCGAGATACAGAGGGTACGTGCGTTAGCTGATAAGCGCAATCGTGATGCTGAACAACTATTTGTCGCCGAGGGTGTTAAGCTCATCGAGGAGATTCGCCACTCAGGGCTACGTATACGCCATATCTACACCACACGCACCGACCTTCGTGGCGCAGATATCACCTCGGTCGAGTCCAAAGATATGGAGCATATCTCGATGCTAAAAACACCATCCGACACGCTCGCTGTCGTAGAACAACCACACCACAAATTCTCATTGTCAGCCATCGCACAACGCCTTGTCATTGCACTCGATGGCGTGCAAAACCCTGGCAATCTTGGCACCATAATACGCCTTGCCGATTGGTTTGGCGTTGAGGATGTTATCTGCTCGAAGGAGTGCGCCGATATCTACAACCCCAAGGTTGTGCAGGCAACCATGGGTGCGCTACTTCGTGTACGTGTACACTATGTTGATAACCTCAGCGAGGTGCTTCGCACTGCCGCAAACTCTGGCATGCCTATCTACGGCACGCTGCTTGATGGCAACAACATCTACTCCGAAAGGCTCTCGGAGCATGGCATCATAGTCATGGGCAACGAGGGTCGAGGCCTCAGCGACGAGTGCCGAAACACGCTTACACACAAGCTATTCATACCACCCTACCCCGCAGGTCGCTCTACCTCCGAGTCGCTCAACGTGGCTATGGCCACAGGCATCATCCTCGCTGAATTCCGCAGACCAAAATAAAAACACCAACAACACTATGAAACGACTATTTACAATCTTGGGCATAGCGCTCTTTGCTCTATCTTGTACGACCGAGACAGAGACCACTATCGACACTACTACATTGGAACTAACCACCCCTACGGAGATTAAACATGGTACACCCGCGACAACAAACTACGCAACTATCGACTTTGAGAAGTATGACCTGCGTGTTATCGTGGAGATCTATGCAGCAGAGGCAAACGATGAGCCTTATAGCCGCAAGGAGATATATTGGGATGAGCAATCAACAACATTCACCCTCGATGAGCTACCCACAACTGGCGAGTATACCATTCTCGGCTGGGCAGATTTCGTAACCACCCAAGGCGAGGACCTACACTACGACACATCTAAGGGTCTGCGCAACATAGCACAGAAAGAGCGTGCTTTCAACGACGATAGCTATGCAGCCTTTGCACTCTCAGCAACAATCAAAGATGGCAAGTTGGCTCAAGGCGCTAAGCTATGGCCTGCAGCAAGTAAATATGGCATAGCAATCGACGATGCAGAGCTTATAGCGAAGATATCAACCATCGAAAGTGTATATGTTCAATATATTAGCAGTGGTTTTAATGTGGAGATGATGAACCCTAACTCCTTTGAGCCTACGGCAGCGGTAATGGGTAATAAAGCCACATATGAGGATGATAGCAACATTTTAGCAACCACCTACGTACTCACAGAGGCAGGCAAGAAAACCAACATTCAGCAGAACATAACGCTCAAAGATGGTAGTGGCGAGGAGCTACTAAAGTACACAGGGATTAGCATACCTCTCTTTAACGACAAGTACACAAAGTGTACCCTCCCTGCTACCGAAGATCAGGAGTTCGAAATCTCGACGCACAACTATCTCGAGTAACCTCTCATAGTGGCCACTCCGACACATAGAGTGCAACTCGACATAATCACGTAGCACCCCTCGAGCTGATAACTCTCAAAGAGAGATAGGCACGAGGGGCTACTTTTTAGGTGTAGGGTGTGAGGTGGGTTAATAGTGGATATGAAGAGTCGATATAACCGCCAACACACTTCAACGCAACTCATCACGTCCCATCGAAATCTACCAAAAACCTCCATACCCCATAGCACCCCATCCTACCCTACTTTCACCCACAACACCCCCGCCATTCCAGCCAACTGAAGCACTTGCGGCAAGGTTTTAGCAAATAATTTGGGCTAATAGTGTGACACTTAACATTTTTTTACTATATTTGTAGGTTGAAACATTTGAATTTCGATTATGAGCAATCGTCTAAAGATAGGTATAACACAGGGAGACACTAATGGTATTGGCTGGGAGCTGATACTCAAGATTATGGGCGACGGTCGCATCTGCGAGCTTTTCACCCCCGTAATCTACGGCACATCGGCAGCTGCCAACTACTACCAGAAGCGCTATAAGGACTTTGAGCCTGTACGCCTTAACACCATCGCAGGAGCTAAGGCCGCAGCTGCAGGCAAGGTAAACCTTGTGGAGTGTGGCCCCGCAGAGCTTAGCGTAACACCAGGCAAGCCATCAAAGGCGGGAGGTCAGGCAGCAGCCGAGGCACTTAAGCGTGCTATCGAGGAGCTACGCTCAGGCGACATCGATGCACTTGTGACAGCACCTATCGACAAGGAGATGATCCAAAGCGAGGAGTTTAACTACACAGGCCACACCGAGTTCCTTGCCAAAGAGCTTGATGGCGAGCCTCTGATGATTATGACATCGGAGCTTATGCGTGTAGGCCTTGCAACAATACATATCCCCGTAGCAGAGGTAGCCTCGCACCTTACCAAGGAGCTTATCGTAGAGCGCATAGGCCAGATAAACAGCTCTATGCGTCAGGACTTTGGCATCGTACGTCCACGCATTGCTGTGTTGGCACTCAACCCTCACGCTGGCGATGGTGGTCTTCTTGGCCAGGAGGAGCAGGAGGTAATCAAGCCTGCGATTGTGGAGGCATATGAGTCAGGCATACTCGCCTTTGGCCCCTTTGCTGCTGATGGTTTCTTCGCCTCAGGACAGTTTAAGCGCTACGACGCTATCCTTGCGATGTACCACGACCAGGGACTTGCACCATTCAAGACTCTCACGCCCAATGGTGTGAACTTCACAGCATCGCTCAGCAAGGTACGCACCTCGCCCGACCATGGCGTAGCCTACGACATTGCCGGCACAGGCGTAGCTGACGAGGAGTCTATGCGCAATGCTATATACGAGGCTATCGACATTGTGCGTCGCCGCAGAGAGTGGAGCGAGTGGAATGCCAACCCATTGGAGCATTTCGAGCGAGAGAAGGGTCGTGACCTATCAGTCAAGGATCTGCCCGACACAGAGAGTAACGACTAATCGCAACGGCTATGAAAGAGGATATCAAATCAACAATAAGGGTTGTCACAAGCATAGTTATCAGTGCCGTACTTCTCGGCCTTGTGGTAGCATACTGCATCCGCACATGGATGCCCAGCGAGGCATTAGGCTGGATTTTATGGGTGGCGATGGCCTGCATGGGCATATACTCAATCTTCCGCATTGCTAACCTCGCAAAGCTGTTAAGTAACAAAGACAAAGAGTAAAACAAGGAGTGCAGCTGAGTAGTAATCCGTCTCGTTATTGTGGAGCTACGAAGGCACTCAAAACATAAACAATTAAAACATTTTTGAATCATGGTTAAAGTAACCTTTCCCGATGGCTCAGTAAGAGAGTTTGCCAAAGGGACAACTGCCTTCCAGGTGGCAGAGAGCATCAGCCCTCGTTTAGCTGCTGACTCACTTGCAGCTGAGGTAAATGGCGCAACAGTAGATATGATGCGCGCAATCGATTGTGACTGTACAATC
>JAZNQJ010000092.1:0-4893 GCA_045590115.1 Alistipes sp.
ATCGATGATATCTACGATGCCATAGCCCATGTAGTTGGTACCTGGGTCAATACCCATTATGCGCACTCGTTCGCTCACCTTACTCCTCCTCTACCTTTGCTAAGCGCTTCTCTATCTCACGAAGCTTTGTTGCCATCTCGGGCAGCTGGCGGAAGATTGCAAATGAGCGGTGATACTGCATGCCGGGGAGTGCAGGGTAGCCAAAGCGTATCTCATCATCGGCTACGGCCTTGTCGATACCCGACTTAGAGCCAATCTTCACACGATTGCCTATGGTCACGTGGTCGGCAATACCCACCTGGCCAGCTACGAAGCAGTTGCTGCCCACCTTGGATGTGCCAGCAATGCCCACCTGTGCCGACATTACGGTGTTAGAGCCAACCTCCACGTTGTGGCCAATCTGGATGAGGTTGTCGAGCTTCACGCCTGAGCGGATAATGGTGTGGTCAGTCTTGGCACGATCCACGCATGTGTTCGCTCCAATCTCCACGTTATCCTCAATTATCACGTTGCCGAGCTGAGGAATCTTCGCAAAGCTACCATCCTCACGTGGTGCGAAGCCGAAGCCATCAGCACCTATCACAGCGCCAGCATGGAGTATGCAGTTGCGACCAATCACGCAGCCCTCATAAACTTTCACGCCAGGGTATAGCTTTGTTCCCTCGCCAATGGTCACGTTGTCGCCAACGTAGCACTGAGGATATATCTGCACGTTATCGCCAATCTTTGCGCCACGCTCCACAACCGTAAAGTCGCCAACGTAGCAACCCTCGCCTATGGTAGCCTCCTCGTGTATCGACGCAAGCTTTGATACTCCCGTCTTGCGTGGTCGTGAGGCGTTGTACATCTCAAGAAGATTAAGCACGCACTCGCCGACGTTTGCCACCTTGATAAGTGTTGTGCGTACCTCGGCTGTAGGCTCAAAGCTCTTGTCTACAAGGACTATAGAGGCCTCAGTGGTATATACATATTGTTCGTAGCGTGGGTTAGTAAGGTAGGCTAATGAGCCCTGCTTGCCGCCATCAATCGATGATACTGTTGAGACTGTAGCACCTTTGTCGCCAACAATCTCGCCACCAAGTAGGCCGGCAATCATCTCTGCTGTAAATTGCATAATTCTGTTAATATATTACATTTTTATAAACTCTTCAATGTCAATGCCCTCGGGCAGTAGCTCTGTGGTAGAGTGGCCAAAGGCTCTAAGCTCACGCACAAGCGATGACGATATATGTTCAACGCCTGCGGGGGCAAGAAGTATTACGGTCTGAAGCTCGGGGAATACCTCTTTGTTGGCACGCTCCATAGTGCGCTCATACTCAAAGTCTATGGTGTTGCGCACGCTTCGGATGATCACCCCTGCACCCACCCTGCGAGCCTCATCGCCCGTAAGTGTGGAGTAGATGCTTACTTCGACACGTGGCTCGGCGTGGTATACTCTCTCGATGAGTGCCTTGCGTGCCTCGATGCTGAGCATGCCTTGCTTTGCGGTGTTGTGGCCTATGGCAATAATCACTCTATCGAAGATGCGTAGTGCCTCCTCGACAACGGCCTCATGACCTCGTGTGAAGGGGTCGAATGAGCCAGGAAATATGGCTACTCGTAGCTTATCCATAACTATATATTTTCACAAAGATAAGTAAAAAAACTTAAAAATTACACATTATCCCCCAAAACAGGGCCTTTACGCCCATATTTTTTCGTTAAACTACTGCTTCTTCCTACGCTTTGTGGCTCGCTTACTCTTCTCAAACTCTATATACTCTGTATATACAATCTCGGCATTGGGGTTAGATGTCCATACATCCTGGTGTATGGCCTTGGTACCAAAACGGAAGAAGAGGAACTTGCGTGGCACACGATGCACCACCTGATATATTGTATCACGAGTATGTAGGTCGTAGTGTAGGGTATCATCTGCGATGTGACCACGTAGCGACGTATGTTCGCTATCCGAGCGAAATACCCATACTGTATCACGTATCGTATCTCGTAGTATGATGCTGTCACGCAGTGCGATACGTTGCGACTTATGGCTCTCTACGACGCTCTTGGCATAGCTCTCGGCACGACGTAGACGTATGCCTAACGAGCGAATCTTCTCGGCATCTTCGCTACACTTGTGACGTAGTTCGCTGAGGCTTAACTCCAGCCTCGCTACAGAGGCGGCACTCTGCTCGCTACGTGTCTTATAGAGTGTCACTTCGCCAAGTAGTGCTGCTTGATTGCTCTCCAAGCGTCGTTGCTCAGCTACCGAGCGGTTGAGCATTAGACCCAAAATAATAGATGTCGCAGTAGCCGCTATTGCCACCGCAAAAGTAAGTTTTCTCATGACGTTTAGATTTTTTAGGTGTGAAACTATATCCGCAAAAATAGCACTCTCCGTAGGCCATATTTTCTAATAATTATAGAAAAGAGGGGTGCGATGTATAATTAATTTGAAAAATAGGGTAGTAGTTCTCAGAAAATGCTTATCTTTGCATAATGTATATATACAGCGAATATAGGTTTGAAACATATCTAAATAACCAATAAACATAAACAACCACTATGGCTACTAATTTTTCAGGTAAAACTCGTCTTGAGAGTGACCTTATCGGTGAGATGCAGGTGCCCGTTGAGGCTCTCTATGGTGTGCAGACATTGCGCGGTATTGAGAACTTCCCAATCAGCCGCTTCCACCTCTCTGACTACCCATTGTTTATCAATGGTTTGGCAATCACTAAGCTCGCAGCTGCTGAGGCTAACCACCAGCTCGGCCTTTTGACCGACGAGCAGTTTGATGGTATCTCTAAGGCTTGCCTTGAGATTATGCAGGGTCAGCACCACGATCAGTTCCCTTGCGACATGATTCAGGGTGGCGCTGGTACTACTACCAACATGAACGCTAACGAGGTTATTGCTAACCGCGCGCTCCAGATTATGGGCCACCAGCCAGGTGAGTATCAGTACTGCTCGCCTAACGACCACGTCAACTGCTCACAGTCTACAAACGACGCTTATCCTTGCGGTATCCACCTCGGCTTGTACGCTACACACCAGATCTACATGAAGCACTTCAACGCCCTCATCGAGTCGTTCGAGAAGAAGGCTAAGGAGTTTGCTCACATCCTGAAGATGGGCCGTACTCAGCTTGAGGACGCAGTGCCTATGACCCTCGGTCAGACATTCGGAGCTTTCGCTCAGATTCTTAAGGAGGAGCGCAAGAACCTCGAGTTCGCTGCTGAGGAGTTCCTTACAGTAAACATGGGTGCTACAGCTATCGGTACAGGTATCTGCTCTGAGCCTGAGTACTCTGAGAAGTGTATCGCTGCATTGCGCCAGATTACAGGCTGGGATATCAAGCTCGCTGAGGATCTCGTTGCTGCTACATCTGACACCACTTGCATGGTGGGCTACTCATCAGCTATGCGTCGTGTTGCTGTTAAGCTTAACAAGATTTGTAACGACCTCCGCCTCTTGGCTTCAGGTCCTCGTTGCGGTCTCCACGAGTTCGACCTTCCAGCACGTCAGCCAGGCTCTTCAATCATGCCAGGTAAGGTTAATCCAGTTATCCCAGAGGTTATGAACCAGATTTGCTACAAGGTTATCGGTAACGATGCTTGTGTTGCAATGTGTGGTCAGGAGGCTCAGATGGAGCTCAACGCTATGGAGCCTACTATGGCACAGTGCTGCTTCGAGTCTGCCGAGATTATGATGAACGGCTTCGATACTTTGCGTGTTAACTGCGTCGACGGCATCAAGGCTAACGAGGAGCAGTGCTTGAAGTATGTTCAGGATAGCTTCGGTGTTGTAACAGCCCTCAACCCAGTTATCGGCTACAAGAACTCTACAAAGATTGCTAAGGAGGCTATGGCTACTGGTCGTCGTGTTTACGACCTCGTTCTCGAGCATGGCATCCTCACTAAGGAGGAGCTCGACATCATCCTCTCACCTGAGAACTTGATTAAGCCTGTGAAGCTCGATATCAAGCCTCGTCGCTAATTTCCGATTATAAGGCAGCAACTGCGGCCTCTATCAACAAAAACCTCGTGGACCAATCCCGCGAGGTTTTTTTTATTTTGATATACTTAAATTCTATGACTATTTATGTCATTTTCCGAGGCCGGCTATGAAAAATCGAATATGCCGTAGTTGCTCTCTTCTTTGCTGCCGTATCCTTTCTATTCTCTACGTTGCATCCATTTTCGATGTGCCTCTGCATGACCTGCCTGCTATACCTATATTTATATATATAATATGGCGTAAAATACCTCAAATAAATCTCCAATATCTAATCTGCTGATTGTCGCGCACTTAGTAAAGATGGCTAAAAAATAATCAAAAAAAATGTAAAAAAAGTTTGGAGAATAAAAATAAAGCGCTACCTTTGCACCCGCAATCAGAAAACGACATGTTGCTGTTTGCTGCGAAGAAAAGGTTCTTAAAAATATTTTGAAAAAAGTCGCTAAAATATTTGGTGGTTTAAAAAATATATCTTAACTTTGCACCCGCTTTCATCACTTAAAAATGATGACGAGTGACAAAGGTTCTTAAGAAAAATATTTTTGAAAAAAGTTCATCAAAAATTTGGTGATTCAAAAAATTTGCCTTACCTTTGCACCACTTTCCCACCTCAAAAATGAGGTTCGAAAGTGGACTTAAAATGGTTCTTTGATTTACTGGTTTTTATAATTGAGAGAAAAGTGTAGTATTTATCTGTCAATTTCCTTTTTTTGGAAAATGAAACAGTCAGGACTCTAACAAAACATTATAATTTTTTACAATGGAGAGTTTGATCCTGGCTCAGGATGAACGCTAGCGGCAGGCTTAACACATGCAAGTCGAGGGGCAGCGTGATGAAGTAGCAATACGGATTTGACGGCGACCGGCGCACGGGTGCGTAACGCGTATGTA
>JAZNQJ010000093.1:0-6199 GCA_045590115.1 Alistipes sp.
GTATGAGGATATCGAGATAGATACATGGATCAGCGACTTTAATCGCCTATCATCGACACGTAACTTTAGGATGCGCTGCGGCGACAAGGTTGTAGCATCGGGAGTGTCGCAATGGTGCGTACTCAACATGGAGACCCGACAATCGGTAGATATGTCAATGATGCGTGAGGCACACGACAGGTTTATCGTTGCTGAGCCATCGCCCATCGCTGCTCCAGCACGTCTACGAGCCATCGATGCAACAACCACAATCTCACGCCCTGTGGTCTATAGCGACATCGACTTCAACCGCCACGTGAACACTCTCCGATATGTAGACATGATGTTCGACACCCTACCTCTTGAGACCATTGAGCTAAGAGATCGTATGCGCCTTGATATCAACTTCTTGGCCGAGGCACGCTATGGCGAGACAATCTCTGTAGGATACATCGACAGCGACTCTGACCGACAGTTCGAGATTTCATCCGATAGCGGTAAGACACTCTGCCGAGCAAAGATTGAGTATAAATAATATTTCATACTGTGAAGCCAAGCCTCAAAATAGCTATTGTTGGGCCAGCACACCCCTATCGTGGTGGCCTTGCCTCGATTATGGAGACCATGGCACGTGAGTACCAGCAGCGTGGCTACCATGTCAACATCCTGACCTTTACGTTGCAGTACCCTGCGTTGCTATTTCCGGGCAAGAGCCAAACGGTGGATACTCCCGCACCCAAAGACATTACCATAGAGCGTTGTGTATCTACCATCAACCCACTGTCGTGGTGGCGTGTTGGTCAGCGTCTACGTCGTGAGCGTCCCGACATCGTGCTTATGAAGTATTGGACACCATTCATGGCACCATGCTTCGGCACAATAGCCCGCCTTGCTCGCAAGAACAAGCACACCAAGGTCATCTGCCAAATAGACAATGTAGAGCCTCACGAGCATCACCTAACCGACAGGATGTTCAACCGCTACTACCTACGTTCGGTGGATGGCTTCATCTATATGTCCGAGCAGGTACATGGCGAGCTAAAGGCCTATAGCTCAGCACCAGCAATGTTCTCACCTCATCCGATGTTTGAGCATTTTGGCAAGCGCGTAGAGCGTAGCGAGGCATGTCGCAACTTAGGTCTTGACCCATCACAACGCTATGCCCTATTCTTTGGGCTTATACGTGACTACAAGGGTCTTGACACCCTGCTTGAGGCCTGGGCAAAGTTCAGACGCTCGGGACATAAACTACTTATCGCAGGCGAGTTTTACGCCTCACGTGACAAGTACATTGAGCTAATAAAACGTCTTGGTCTTGAGAGCGACATTATCCTCCACGACCATTTCATCCCCGACAGCGAGGTGCGCAACTACTTCAGCGCATCGGACTGTGTGGTACTACCTTACAAGACAGCTACGCAGAGCGGCGTGACGCAGATAGCCTACAACTTCTGCACACCTATAATAGTAACACGTGTAGGTGGTCTTGCCGAGATTGTTCCCGACTCACGTGTTGGCTTCGTTGTCGATAGCAGCGTGGATGGCGTTCTCGATGGCCTTGAGCGCATATATGCCGATGGGCAGTTAGAGGCCTTTGCAGAGGCCATGACCGAGGAGTGCAAACGTTTCTCATGGTCGGCAATGTGTGACCGCATCGAGGAGTTATACTCAGCACTTTAGGCCATAAAGCGGTGCAAGACGACGATTTGTCGCATAAAAATTTGGTCATTAATGCGAAAAACATTATATTTGCACATCAAATAATTTACTATGCAGAAGCTCTATATCATAGCAGGTTGCAACGGTGCTGGCAAGACCACAGCATCATATACTATGCTCCCCGAGCTGCTGCACTGTCATGAATTTGTCAACGCCGACGAGATTGCTCGAGGCCTCTCGCCCTTTAATCCCGATAGCATGGCTATTGAGGCGGGACGACTGATGCTTCGCCGTATCAACGACCTCTTAGAGGAGGGTGCAGATTTTGCGTTTGAGACAACACTATCTACCAAGACATACCAGAAGTTTGTGGAGCGTGCGCATGAGCGTGGCTACTTTGTGTCGTTGCTCTACTTCTGGCTACCCTCGCCCGAGCAAGCCATCCAGCGTGTAGCTAAGCGTGTGAGCCTTGGCGGGCATAATATCCCCACCAACACCATCCGTCGCCGCTATGAGAGTAGCATGCGCAACCTTACGTCGTTGTACATGCCTATTTGCGACTATTGGGTCATCTACGACAACTCTACTGCCGAAGGGGTAAAAAAGATAGCTTATGGCTCAAAGAACGAAATAAAGGAGGTTGTTGACACGTTAGCATACCAGAAGATTTTGAGTTATGAGTGAGTTTGAGATAAGAGAGCTACAAGAACGTATCGACGCCGGCATCCTCCTTGCACAGCGTCGCCTGATAGAGCGCACACGTCGTGACAATGGCGACTTAGTCGTTGTGCGCAACGGCGAGATTCTGCACCTTACTCCCGACCAACTCCTCGGGGAGTAAGCCCCCGCCTACAAACTGCACAAGTAAAATATGCCGAGCAACCTACGTTGTTCGGCGTTTTTGTTAGCGTCTGTTCCACACACATATTATCCTTACACCTCGACAAGGACATAAGAAACACCAATCAACAAGAAAATAGTCACTCAAAGAGTCACAAAATAAGATTTTGTGTATTTTTGCATTATATAATCTCAAACAATATCACAATGATACGCAAGCTAACCACCCTACTACTCTGCCTCATCCCTACAACCATATCATCCCTCGCCCAAATCCCCAACAACGAGATTTGGTATACCACGACGGATAAGTGCAAAATATCTTTCTCAAGTCTTGATGATGTCGCATCGCACACATATGTAAACGGTAAAGGAGTTATCAAATTCAACAATAGCGTAACTGAGATTGGAGGTTATGCATTCTGGGATTGCAGAAGCCTTACAAGCATAACCATACCGGCAACCGTAACACAGATAGGCGACAATGTATTTGCAGGCGGCTCACCCTGGCTATCAATAACGTGTCTTAGCACGACACCGCCTCAAGCAACAACGCTTGGCATATCGGAGGAGACAACAATATATGTCCCCAAAAAGAGCGTAAGCGCATACAAGAAAGCCGAGGGCTGGACCAACTATAAGAAGCAGATTAAGCGCATAAAGGAACAATAACAACCCCAGCACTTTATGGTAGTAGAAACGAAAAAATGAGGAACGAAAATTCCTCATTTTTTGTTGACCGAAGAGATCGTAATATCTCTTTGTCTTATTGTCTTAAATTATGGTATCCACACCATCTCCTCGACCTTTAGACGCTCGGTGAGTAGTCTGCCGAGAACGTAGAAGTAGTCAGAGAGGCGATTGAGATAAACGGTAGCACTTGTGTCGCCAGGGAACTCAGCACGTGCAAGGAGTGCAGCACGCTCAGCACGACGGCAGACAGTGCGACATACATGGCATAGCGACACTATCTGATGACCCCCAGGGATGGTAAAGTGGCTGATAGGCTTTAGCTCTGCCTGATACTTATCTATCTGCTGCTCGAGAGCCTCGATATGCTCTGCAGGAATCTGCGCAACCTTATCCTCGCCACCAGAGCCTACCGCCAAGAGTGCTGATGCGCTCATAAGTCGGCACTCGACAAGCTTCAGCTCATCGACAAAACACTCGGTACGCTCATCATCGTTGAGCTTATCGGCAAGCAACGCAACAAAGGCCATAAGCTCATCAACAGCTCCATAGGCCTCTACCCTAAGGTCATACTTCTCGGTACGCTCGCCACCAACGAGTGAGGTAGTACCATTATCGCCTGTCTTTGTATAAATCTTCATAGCTCTAACTTTTTATAATCTAAATCTCTGTTTGGGCAGATGGTTGTTAAACACCAACAAGTATGCCCTATTATCTACCGTTGTAGATGGATGATTCTCGATAATATCGCTACACACCCTCCAGCGGTTAGCATTGTTGTATGGGTCGATGATACATAGAGTACGCTGCTCCGCCTGGGCATACTCGGCATACTCTGTAAGATGCTCATAGGTAGTATTTAGCGTAGCAACAATCATGTCACTTGGCGCAAGGCTATCAACACTCCACGACTCATACCCGCAGTGCAGCATAAGGTTTTGTAGTTCTATGGCTCTACGACGTGCCACACCCTTGGACATAAGCTCTTCGTAGAGGTCGCACCTCTCAGGATTAAGCTCACGACGCATAAACACCTGACGCACTATCGAGTAGACATATGGCGAGTGAACGCCATGACCACGATAGTATCTTGCTCGCCTGATGCGAGATGTTAGGTGCTTAAGGCCGTAAAGGCGTTGCTTGAGTGTTCGTCCTGAACGCTTCATAGGGTTAGTTACTTTTTAAGTTGTCCTGCAAGGCGACCTGTAGAGAATGCTATCTGCATGTTATAGCCTCCTGTCTGTGCATCAATATCCAACACCTCGCCCGCAAAGTAGAGGCCACGAAGCAGCGTAGACTCCATAGTATACTTATTAACCTCGTCGCAGACTACGCCACCAGCCGTAACGATAGCATATTGGAATGGCGCATAGTCGACAATGGGGAATGCCATGCCCTTAAGAATCTTCGCCAGACGTAGCTTCTCGGTATCGGTGAGCTTGCTCACATAGGTCTTTGAGTGGAAGTCCACCTCTTTGGCCAAAGGCACCACCATCTGCTTAGGCACAAGCTTGCGCAGCAGCTCCGAGAAGAACTCCGAGGGCTGCATCTCGGCAATCTCACGGTTGATACGGGCAAGGAGTGTCTCCTCGTCAAGTGCCGGCTTGAGGTCAACGATAATCTTCACTCGCTTCTCATCGATGATAGCATCCACCACATCACGACTTAGGCGTAGGGCTACAGCACCCTCGATGCCTCGCTCCGAGAATCCAAGCTCGCCAAACTCCTCCTGCACAAGTTCGTTGTCAATGTATAGTTTTGCACCTACGTTCTTGAGTAGCAGGCCGTTGAGATACTCCTTCTGGGGGTGAGAGGTAACGAGTGGTGTCAGCGATGGACGTACAGGCTCAATGTTATGACCAACAGATGCTGCAAACTCATAGCCATCGCCCGTAGAGCCTGTCGAGGGGTAGCTCACACCTCCTGTAGCGATGATTACATTCTCGGCCTCCTCACGACGCTCAAAGCCACGTGCATTGCGGTAGCGCACACCCGTAACCTTACCACCGATATGCTCGATTGCCGTAACCTGTGTCTTGTAGACAATCTTCACACCCTTATCCTCGCAGTAGTCCACTAAGGCATTAGCAATGTCCCACGCCTTGCCACTCTTGGGGAATACACGCTCGCCACGCTCCGTCTCGAGCTTCACGCCAATACGCTCGAAGAAGCGCACCGTAGCTCTATTGTTAAACTCGGCAAAGGCTACCGAGAAAAACTCTTGGTTTGTGCGCACCTTCTCGATAAACTCCTCGGCAGGGCGAGCATTCGTAAGGTTGCAACGTCCCTTACCGGTAATACGTATCTTACGTCCCGCCTTCTCCATCTTCTCCATGAGGAGTACCGAGCGTCCGTTCATTGCTGCTGTTCCGGCAGCCATAAGTCCCGCAGCGCCTGCGCCAATAACTATTACGTCGTACATTATAGTATGTGTTTCGGTGTCATTAATTTTACAAATATACGTAAAATTTTTATTTCTCGCCTATCATCTGAGCTTTTTTCGCTATCGGGAGCGGTACTACTCGCTCTCTTTGAGTCTCAAAATATGCTTGGCATAACGCTTCCAATCAAGGTAATCCGTATATAATTTATCGACTTCTCAGGTAGATCTATCAAAATATTATATGCCGCTTGTCACGAACTACAAACAATGTGCAGAGTGGCATTACACGCCATTTTTGCTGACATTTTGCGTCTAACGACGACCCATTTGTAGCGAGCCAAAGCTATTGAGCGTCAAAGTTTTTATGCATAAATTGTTGTACATATAAAATAATTTTATACATTTGCACACTAAAAATGCCGAAAACGCTATTTTGCAACAAAAAAATAATAACTAAATAACGTAGATTATGTATTGGACATTAGAGCTTGCATCAAAACTTGAGGATGCACCATGGCCCGCAACTAAGGAGGAGCTTATCGACTACGCAGTACGCTCAGGCGCACCTCTCGAGGTTTTAGAGAACTTGCAGGAGATTGAGGACGAGGGCGACATCTACGAGTCAATCGAGGACATCTGGCCCGACTA
>JAZNQJ010000094.1:0-2011 GCA_045590115.1 Alistipes sp.
AGAAGACAGGCCGTATGAAGCTTCCATTCGGTATTGCTCAGATTGGTAAGGCCTTCCGTAACGAGATTGTAGCACGTCAGTTTATCTTCCGTATGCGAGAGTTCGAGCAGATGGAGATGCAGTTCTTCGTACAGCCAGGCACCGAGATGGAGTGGTGGAATAAGTGGAAGGAGACACGTATGGCATGGCATCGTGCGCTCGGCTTTGGCGATGAGAACTACCGCTTCCACGACCACGACAAGCTCGCACACTATGCTAATGCAGCTACCGACGTAGAGTATAACTTCCCATTCGGTTTCAAGGAGGTTGAGGGTATCCACTCACGTACAGACTTCGACCTCGGCCGTCACCAGGAGTTCTCGGGCAAGAAGATTCAGTATTTCGATGCTGAGCGTGGCGAGAGCTACGTGCCATATGTTGTTGAGACATCTATCGGCGTAGACCGTATGTTCCTTCAGATTATGTCGGCAGCCTACTGCGAGGAGAAGCTTGAGAATGGCGAGGAGCGTGTAGTATTGCGCATCCCTGCAGCCCTTGCTCCCACAAAGGTTGCTGTCATGCCTTTGGTTAAGAAGGATGGCCTCCCAGAGGTTGCCCGCAAGATTATCGATGACCTTAAGTACGACTACAATGTTGCGTACGATGAGAAGGACTCTATCGGTAAGCGCTACCGTCGTCAGGATGCAGTAGGAACTCCTTTCTGCGTCACTGTTGACCACCAGACTCTTGAGGATGGCACCGTAACGGTACGTCATCGTGACAGCATGCAGCAGGAGCGCATCAAGATTGAGGCTCTGCGTGCTATGGTAGATGAGGAGGTATCATTCCGCCGCCTGTTCCAGAAGATTAAGCAAGCGTAAGGGTGCCAAGACTCATAGCCATAGACTACGGCACTAAGCGTACAGGCTTGGCCGTTACTGACCCGCTGGGTATCATTGCCTCGCCACTCGAGACGGTAGATACCAAGCAGCTTGAGCGATACCTTGCCGACTACTTCGCTCGAGAGGATGTCTCTACCATCGTTGTAGGACACCCCCGGCAGATGAGCGGTGCGCCATCGGAGACCATGCGCTACATACAGCCTCTTATGGGTCGTCTGCGCCATGCATACCCCGATAAGCAGGTTGTAGCCTACGACGAGCGCTTTACGTCGGTACTTGCCCAGCGCACCATTCGTGAGAGTGGCATAGGTAAGATGGCACGTCGTGATAAGTCACTTGTAGACAAGGTCTCGGCAGCAATCATCCTACAGGACTATATGGCTTCGATAAATGAGTTTAGGTAAGACTATCCAGCTAAATTACTAATTGCTAATTACTCATTACTAATTGTAAAAAATGATATACCCAATCGTAATATATGGCTCGCAGATTTTGCGTAATGAGTCGGTAGATATCACCCCCGACTACCCAGAGCTTAAGAAGCTTATCGACGATATGTGGACAACACTTGCTGAGGCTGAGGGTGTAGGTCTTGCAGCACCACAGATTGGTAAGAACATACGTCTATTCATTGTTGACTGCACACCATGGGGCGAGGATGACCCTACGCTGGCAGAGTATCGTAAGGTGTTTATCAATGCCCAGATTTATGAGCGCTCGGAGGAGACAGATCTCTTTGAGGAGGGTTGTCTATCGCTACCAGGTCTGCATGAGAATGTGCGTCGCCCTGTGACCATCCGTATGCGATATCTCGATGAGAACTTTGTGGAGCATGATGAGGAGATTACAGGTAAGCCAGCACGTGTTATCCAGCATGAGTACGACCACATAGAGGGCAAGGTCTTTACCGACCACCTCGCACCCTTGCGACGCAACCTTATAAAGAATAAGTTGCAGAAGATGGCACGTGGGTCGTATCGTGCAGCCTACAAAACCAAACGATAATTTTCGATTATAAGGCAGCATCTACTGCCGCTAACAAAAAGTGCCACCAATGGGACGTACGCCAAGTACTACCCATCGGTGGCATTTTTGCCGAGCGTTGTATCTACAGCCTTCTAATCAAAAAT
>JAZNQJ010000095.1:0-5376 GCA_045590115.1 Alistipes sp.
CCCATGTTTTTGGGGTTACTCCTCCTCGAAAACCTCCTTGCCGAGTCCGCAAAGCGGGCATGCCCAATCCTCAGGAAGCTTTTCGAATGGTGTGCCTGCAGGGATTCCATTCTCAGGATCGCCAAGCTCGGGGTCATAGACATAGCTGCACGCTGTACATACGTATCGTTTCATAACTCTAAATTTTGTAGTTATTAATATATAGGTATATCACTCAGCATGCAGAAGCAAATCTTATGCCTATGTTAAAAGAGAAAGGGTGTCGCACTATTTAGCGACACCCTTAGGTTGTTTGGTTGTTGATTGCTTACTTTGCTGTAGTCTCAGCAGGAGTCTCAGTTGTAGTCTCGCCCTCAGCAGGAACAGTCACTGTGGTCTCAGTAGCAGCACCGTCAGCAGGAACCTCAAGCTCAACAACGTTTGTGGTCTCAGTCTTAGACTCCTCGATAGGGTTGTATGCTGCGCCCTCACCAACCTCTGCCTTTGGCATAGCAGTTACAGAGAGGAGTGTGAAGAGTACGATAGCAGCAACCATTGCCCATGTGAACTTCTCAAGGAAGCCAGATGTCTGGCGAACACCCATAGTCTGGTTTGCAGCACCGAAGTTAGCAGCCATGCCGCTCTTAGGAGCCTGAACCAATACAGCAAGTATCAATAGGACACTTGCGATAGCAATCATGATAATGCAAAATGTATACATAGTTTATGAATTTAATTATTCTATGTTAATTATTATTCTTTTTGTTTTCAATCTTTGCAATTAGTCCCGCAAAGTAAACACTTTTTTCTGAATTTAGCAAACTTAATTTGCGATAAGTGGCGATTGCATCGTCATAAAGTCCCTGATTTAGGTATATTTCTGCCAATTCTTCGCTCACCAACTCCTCATTTTCCTCAATTTCAACCTCAGAGATATCCTCTGCATCGCCCTCTTCGGCAACAATGCGGTGGTGATCCTTGCTTAGGAATTTATCTATACGGTCATCAGGTGAGAGATATGTAAGTCTCTCGATGTCGATACCCTTGCGAGGTATTGCTCCAAGTGGGTGTAGTGTTGCCATGAGGCGTGTTGCTGCATCGCTACGTTCGCCCTTCTTGCGATATAGGCGTAGACGTGCTGCACTCCACCATGGGTAGCGAGCCACGATCTGCTCAATGTCGTTGGTACTCGCCCCTGTCTCGTTGTATATTATGTCAAATAGTGATGCCATACTACCAATTGCCGGCCGCAGCCATATAAATGTCATTAACTAAATCCTCAACAATATCCTCAATCAACTGATCCTGAACGTCGATAAGCAGCTGTGATGAGTCGTAGTCGGTATATGCTGAGAAGGTCTTATTGCTGAACGATAGTGTCTGGTCAACAGCATTCTGGAAGTTGACCTTGACGGTTATCGTTAGACGGTTTTGCAGTGCATAGTCGCCACTCGATACCGATGCGGTTGTCGAGGTGTAGTTGGTAATCTCACCCTCGAAGGCAAAATCACCACCCTCATCTACCTGCTGTAGACGTGTCTGGCGTGAGAACTTATCACGTAAACCCTCGGTAAGCACGTTGCTAAGCGTGGGGGCTACCATAGGTGCATTATTAGGGAAGTATGCCACTGAGAAGGTCTTTGCCTCAGGGGGTATTGAGCCTCCCGAAAGGTTGTAGGTAACCTTGTAGCCACAACCAGCGCATAGCACCAAAGCTACAATGGCCACCATTAGCCTTGCTATGTTTGAATATGTACGTTTCATAACTATCTCTTATTTTGTGTTATCATCAATGCCTAAGGCCTTCATGCGGCGATAGAGCGTGCGCTCAGAGATGAATAGCTCTCGTGCAGCATCCTTACGCCTGAAGCCATTGTTGTGTAGCGCCTTGAGGATCTGCTCACGCTGGACATCATCCTTAGTAAGCTGAGGAGCTGGATCGTCAACAACCTCAACAACCTCGCCGTCATCGTAACGCTGGGGTAGTGAGTGTTGTGACTCGGCGGGGAGAAGACCAACTACATCATGGCGAATAGGTGCGCTCTCGTGGCGCTCTACACCTCCTCGCATGGCCTCTGTCATCATTCGCTTAAGGTCGTTGATATCATTGCGCATGTCGAACAAAATCTTGTATAGTAGCTCTCGCTCATTGAGGTCGTTATACTGATTCGACGTTCCACTATTCATGGGGTGAATGCTATAACCCTCATCGGGCAAGTAGCGGCGAAGTACCTCTGTGGTGATATCACGACGCTGCTCAATGGCTGATATCTGCTCTGCAACGTTCTTAAGCTGGCGGATATTGCCTCGCCAATGGTAGTTCTCAAGTGTTGCACGTGCGCCCTCATCAAGCGTGATTGCTGGCATGCGGTATTGCAGTGCCACATCGCTGGCGAACTTGCGGAAGAGAAGATATATATCTCCCTTGCGCTCACGAAGTGGTGGCACGCTGATGGGTACGGTATTCAGTCGGTAGTATAAATCCTCGCGGAAGTGGCCATCGGCAATGGACTGAAGAAGGTTGTTGTTAGTAGCAGCCACAACACGAACATCAGTCTTCTGCACCTTGGCTGATCCTACACGCATAAACTCACCTGTCTGCAGTACACGTAGCAGACGTACCTGAGTAGAGAGTGGCAGCTCGCCAACCTCATCGAGGAAGATGGTGCCGCCATCAGCCTCCTCGAAGTATCCCTTACGGCTATCTATTGCTCCGGTAAATGAGCCCTTCTCGTGGCCAAAAAGCTCCGAGTCAATGGTGCCTTCGGGTATTGCGCCGCAGTTTACG
Source organism: Alistipes sp. (assembly GCA_045590115.1). Lineage (GTDB taxonomy): Bacteria > Bacteroidota > Bacteroidia > Bacteroidales > Rikenellaceae > Alistipes. The sequence goes on from JAZNQJ010000095.1 coordinate 2,768, forward strand.
GCTATATACTTCTTGTGTTTGCGTGCTGAGTAGGCATGGATGACCTGTGGGAAGAACTCCTTACCCACACCACTCTCGCCTGTTACCAGCACCGATAGGTCGGTGGGGGCTACACGCATGGCAACCTCCAAAGCGTTGTTCAGCGCTTCTGAGTTGCCTATGATGCCAAAACGTTGCTTGGCACTAAGTAGTTCGTTTGATGTCATATGCCGTTGTTACAAAAGTTGTTTTTGCTGTGCCGCAGGTGATAGCGTGGTGCTATGTAGCGGCGTTATAATACCATTCGACGCCGGTGTTGTAGGCTTAATGAAGGGCATTGATGGCTGGGTAGCGGGTGTAGCTGTTGTATCCACCTTTTCCAGCGTGGCGATGTTTAGTGTGTCGCTACTCTCTATAGCTGCTGCCTCATTGTTGGTTGCTTCAACCACCTCCGCAACTTCACTCTTAATCTCGCCCTTGCCATGCTCTATCCACCTCCACGTAAACCAAATACCTACGCTAAGGATTACCGCCATTGTAGTCATAACGACGATACGACTACCTCTATTGTATCGCTTGCGGTTGCTGCCGTAGTGATTTTCATCATCCTTCTGGTTCTTACGGTTTTTATATGTCAAGCCACGTAGGTAGTCATCGGGTACGGCAAGATCGAAGTTCTCCTCTTCAGGTTGTGGCCTCTTGGGTGCTATTGTCTGAGAAGACCTAATCTTGCGATGTGTGCTATGTCCTGTGATGCTCTCGCTCTGCTGCTGGCGTATGCGTTGGATACGTTGCTGCTTGATGCGCTCGTTGTCGTAGCTCTCCACCGGAGGCTTTATTGTGCCGCCAATGATCTCAGGCTCGCTTATAGATCTAAAACATATGGTGTTGTTTGCACCCTCTCGGAACTCCCCAAATCCGGGTATGACATAACTCTCGCCCTTTGACGTTGCATGACGTATAGTAAATGACAACCTATCTATGAGACCATTGGCAGAAAGCTCGTTGTAGCCATATGCCACAAGCAGCGATATAAGCACGCCATCATCGTTGCGTAGAAGCTCGGAGAATACAATCTTACCTTCGGGCTGCTTTACGATAAATGCACCAAGTCGTGGCACAACAAGTCGCTTGTTGTGCTTCAGGTAGCTGATGATTATGTTCGTAAGTAGCTCCATAAAGAGTAAGTACGTTATATAGATATAACGTGCAAAGATACAAATAATATTTGCAATACAAAGACTTACTCCTGATTATTATTTATTTTCTTCTCTCTGTGATTGTTTGGACGAGGTGAATGCTGAGAGATTTTTCGTTATCGCTTGGAGTGACTTAAGAAATAAGAAGCTCTTTCAATAAAATTCAAACAGCTTCTATGAGTGTTTGGTGTGTAGAGATAAAAAAAACACAAGGCTCATGTGAGATACTATGATGAACTCATGTGAGCCTTGTGGTCGATACGGCGGGGGTAGTGCCGCTATCTAACTTTCGGGTTGTTATTTCTGCTCGTTAAGGATGCGCATTGCTGCGTCGTAAATCGTAGTGTCATCCAATGTTACAACGCCACCATCTGGGCCCTGCTCAATATGGATGCCAGCACAAGCCTTAGCCTCAAGGTGCTTGCCACCGAAGTAGTTACGTACGGTCTCAACATCGATTCCCAACTCATCTGCAATGCGCTGCGAGCTGCCACTTGGCAACTTATCCTTAATGCGGCGCAACTCGTTAAATGTGATAATCATAATTTTTGTAGTATTAAGATTAATTAATATTAATTTCGTTTTCCGATACTAAATTAATGCTTTTTTTTGAAACAACCAAACTATTTCTAATATTATTTCAAAAATAAGTAAAATATTCTACTTTTGCACGCTTTATCATGGCAAAAAAAATCCGGATAGATGTTACTCTATCCGGACTATTGTTTAGTAGTAGGGCGGTTGCAGGGTCAGTAGTTATCAAATATCATCCCAATGCGGATGTCTCTCTCGACCCCCCCCCTCGCCTAAAACTAATTAGCGGATCTGACGGATGATCTCACCACCATGCTTGATAGCCTCCTCGTTCTGTGGAAGCATCTTCCATGCACGCTCTGGGAGGGTCTTCTTAAGACCTGCCATTACGTTCTCCATCTTAACAACAGGGCGAACCTTGAGGTAAGCACCGAGAATCATGGTGTTGAACAACTTAGCCTGACCAAGACGTGCGCACTCAGCTGTTGCGTCAATCTGGTATACGCTGATGTCGGTACGAGTTGGGTGGTGAGTGATACCGTTGGTGTCGTAGATAAGAACGCCACCGGGCTTCACCTGTGACTCGAACTTGTCCATAGACTGCTGGTTGAGAACCACTACGCAGTCGAACTCGTGAGCGATAGGTGATGAGATAGCCTTATCCGAGAGGATAACAGTAACGTTAGCGGTACCACCACGCATCTCAGGACCGTAAGAGGGCATCCAAGTTACCTCCATGTCCTGCATAATTCCAGAGTAAGCCAAAATCTTACCCATGGTGAGGACACCCTGTCCTCCAAAACCTGCAATGATTATTGTCTCTTTCATAAATGCTTACTCTTTAGTTGTGTCCTTCAAATCTCCGGGCTCGTAGAATGGCAACATGTTCTTCTCCAA
>JAZNQJ010000096.1:0-13385 GCA_045590115.1 Alistipes sp.
TGGTCAGTGTTTCCCAGACATAATTGCAGGCGGACATTTTGGCGTGGAAGTCAAAACGACAAAGAGTAATAAATGGACATCCACCGGTAGTAGTATCGTTGAATCAACACGTCAGGATGGTGTAGACCACATCTATATGCTATTTGGTAAATTTGGTGGAGAACAGGTTGAGTTTCGCTGTAAGCCATACCAGGAGTGTTTAAGTGATATCGCCGTAACCCACTCTCCAAGATATCTTATTGACATGGATTTAAAGGCTGGAAGCACCATTTTTGATAAGATGCGCACCGACTATGATACATTTAGAAACTCCCCTAACCCAATTGATACTGCACGCAAGTATTATTCGGACTTAGCCAAACGTGAGGGCAAAACCGAAATGCCATGGTGGTTATCTCATGACACAACAGTCTCTGCTACACTTAAACTATGGATGGCTGGGACATTCTCTATTGAGGAGCAATTGCGACTTCGTGCGCTTATGTTGTTACTATTTCCTCAAGATGTGTGTCAATCAAACTATAAGCAGGCTGCATTGTGGTTATGTACCAGAATAGGCGTACTTAAACCAAATATGCGAGACCTTTTTACAGCAGGCGGAAAGGTGTATATAGCAGGAAATCTACATCCTCGTATTGTCAAGTGGATTGTAGATTTGGCACCTATCATAAAGACTATTGTACAGAGTGATGAGTGGAGATTGGATATTGAAGCGTATAACCCTGAACTTCTCGGCGGAGATAATCCATACGAAATATGGATTAAGCAAGTATCACACTATATCACCCCAGAGATAATTGCAATGATTAAATAACTACTAATGAGGGAATGGCTAAAAGTAAGTAGATAAACCATCCTCATTTTGTTGGAGGTTGAATAAAAAGATGTAGTTTTAGGCTTGCAAAGCCCGAAAAACCGCAGTTTACTAAGCGTAAATGAGGATTTTGAGGGCGAGCGTAACGACAAAATACACTTTTTATTCAGCCTCTTTTTTATGCGAAGCTATAACCACTTCTTAAACTTAAAGTACCAGAACGTAAGGCCTGAGACAAGCAACATTAGGGCTAAAGCCCACACATAGCCATACTCCCAATTCAGCTCGGGCATAAACTTGAAGTTCATACCATACATACTCGCCACAAGCGTTGCAGGCATGAAGACCACAGCGGCCACCGAGAATATCTTAACAATCTCGTTCTGCTCGATATTGATAAGGCCGAGTGCAGCATCCTGGATATAGTCCAAACGCTGGAAGCTGAAGTCTGCATGGCTGATAAGCGAGCTTACGTCCTTGAGCATGAGCTGCAGACGTGGGTAGATATCGTTAGGGAAGCGCTCCGAGCGCAGGATTGATGATAGCACACGCTGTCTATCAAAGATATTCTCACGCAGCAACATGGTATTCTCCTGAAGAGCGTTGATGCGGTAGAGTACCTCCTTGTCAATCTTTGAACCACCCGATATCTCCTTGCTTACGGCAGCAACCTGCTTAGCGACCATCTCCACAAGGTCGGCATCGTAGTCGATACGCACCTCAAGCAGCGATATTAGGATATGGTAACCTGTAGAGTATGAGCGGTAGTTCATCTGCAGGCGTTTCTCAGCCTCGCGGAAGGTGCGGAACTCGGCATTACGCATCGACACAAGCACACCCTCGTTAGAGATGATAAACGACACAGGCTCTACGGTAAATGTCTCGCCCTGAGGCACGAAGAAGTTAGAGTTCGAGATAATGGCATTCTCGGTCTCTGAGTATTTTGATGTCGACTCAATCTCCTCGACCTGCTGGCGTGTCTGCAGGCTCAGCTCCATGAAGTTCTCTACGGCCTTCTGCTCCTTGATTGAGGGGTCGAGAAGGTCAATCCAGAGAATGTCATCAAAGCCGAGTTCATCGAACAGGTCGGTGTCGGCATTGCGGATAATCTTGTTGTATTGCTTTAGATAGATGGTGATCATATCTCCTCCAAAAGTTTTATTCTTTGTTATTCAACTTTGCCCCATCGGGCTCTTCTTGGGGCTCAATACATGCCCCTCGGGTCGGAGGTAAGAAGTCGTGCGGCGGGGTGCCACCCGGCTTCTTTAATAGGATCGGGGAACGATACGTATGCCCGCATCCCAGAACTTCTTCAGGGCGCGGTGCTTCTCTTCATCGAGTATGAAGTCGATGTTGCGTGTCAGATATTCGTAGGCTGTAAGCCCATTGTCCGGAGCCATGTAACGAGACTCGGTAATCGCCTCCCAGGTATGCTCGATACCAAATGTCAGTGCATGCTGCAGCTGGTCGCACACCTCATAAGGCACACCCTTGCGAGCCACCCACACCGCAAAGGCAAAGGGGAGCTTGGTGGCCTCACGCCACTCTATTGCAAGGTCGTAGGTATGGGCGAAGCGTCCCTCATAGCCAAACACCTTATCGCCGATAAGCAGGAAGGCATCACCAGGTTCAGGGTTGTCCACACGTGAATAGTCGGCCATATGTAGCCACTCAGGAGCTATCTTCCACCTATTCTTTGCCAAGTAGCCACATAGCTGCACCGAGGTACGTGAGTGGGCATCAAGCCATATGCGCTTGATGTTGTGTATAGGCTCGTGTGACATCACCACTACGGTGCGTACAGCGCCCACAGCGCCTATGCAGTAGTCGGTGACGATTGTAGCATCTTTGAGGTCGGGGACTACGGCAGCTGGGAGCAGAGCGATATCGGCTCTACCCTCGATGAAGTCACGTGCGCAGTCGGCAGGAGGTGCTAATGTAAGGTCGGCACGCAGGTTATCGGCGTGCTGAAGTCCATAGACGAAGGGTATCGTATTGAGATACGATACGGCAGTTATTTTTGGAATGAAAGCCATCGTCCATAGCTTGTTAGCAATTTGTTAGACACTGTCGTGGACTTCTCATAGCCCACTATATCAGCGCAAAGATAGCATAAAATTTCGAGCCAAACAAGAAAATCCGCAAAAAAGAGCAATGCAGCTCTCCCCAGAGCGAAGCAGCACCACTATCACGAGAAAGGATCAATTTCTTGTCAGACGGGGTTAGATGTGGTCTATCGTAAATAAAGATCCCCTCGGGATAGTACTGAAACGTACAGCCCGAGGGGTCTTACATTTGGGATGGGCCACAGATGACCCCTTATCACAAGAAATTCAAGAAATTACATCATGCCGCCCATACCTGCGCCAGCACCTGCCAATGGCTGAAGAGGACCCTCCTCCTTCTTCTCAGCCAAGACGCACTCGGTAGTGAGGAACATTGAGGCGATAGATGCAGCATTCTCAAGTGCCACACGTGCAACCTTTGTTGGGTCGATGATACCTGCCTCGAGCATATCCTCGTAGCGGTCGTCACGAGCATTGTAACCGAAGTTACCCTTGCCCTCCTTAACCTTGTTGACAACTACAGAACCCTCGCCACCAGCATTAGCAACAATCTGGCGCAATGGCTCCTCAATGGCACGCTTAACAATCTGGATACCTGTAGTCTGGTCATCGTTCTCGCCCTTGAGACCCTCGAGCGACTCTACGGCACGAATATATGCTACGCCACCACCAGGAACAATACCCTCCTCAACAGCGGCACGTGTAGCTGCCAAAGCGTCATCCACTCTATCCTTCTTCTCCTTCATCTCAACCTCGGTAGCAGCACCTACGTAGAGTACGGCAACACCACCAGCGAGCTTTGCAAGGCGCTCCTGAAGCTTCTCACGATCGTAGTCCGATGAAGCATTCTCGATAGAGGCACGAATCTGCTGTACACGTGCAGTGATAGCCTCCTTGGTACCAGCGCCATCAACGATGGTTGTATTCTCCTTGTTAAGCGTAACCTTCTCGGCAGTACCCAACGCCTCGAGGCCTGCATCCTCAAGCTTCATGCCCTTATCTGTAGAGATAACTGTAGCGCCTGTAAGTGTGGCGATATCCTCAAGCATCTCCTTGCGACGGTCGCCAAAGCCTGGAGCCTTGCATGCAGCAATCTTAAGCGTACCACGAAGCTTGTTAACAACGAGTGCTGAGAGTGCCTCGCCGTCAACATCCTCGGCGATGATGAGCAACGAGCGGCCGCTCTGTGCCACAGGCTCAAGGATGCCCATAATCTCCTTCATGGTAGAGATCTTCTTATCGGTGATGAGGATGAATGGCTTGTCGAGCTGAGCCTCCATCTTCTCGGTGTCGGTGTTAAAATATGCCGATATGTAGCCACGATCAAACTGCATACCCTCAACTACATCTACGTGAGTCTCAGTACCCTTAGCCTCCTCAACGGTGATTACACCCTCGTTGTTAACCTTAGCCATAGCCTCGGCGATGAGCTTACCAATCTTACGGTCGTTATTAGCCGAGATTGTTGCCACCTGCTCGATCTTGTCGAAGTCTGAGCCTACAACCTGGCTCTGTGACTTGAGCGATGCTACAACCTTCTCAACAGCAGCGTCGATACCACGCTTAAGATCCATAGGATTAGCACCTGCGGTCACATTCTTGATACCTACAGAGATGAGCGACTGAGCAAGCACAGTAGCGGTGGTAGTACCATCACCAGCATCATCATTAGTCTTTGACGCTACCTCACGTACCATCTGCGCACCCATGTTTGCGAAGGTATCCTCAAGCTCCACCTCCTTAGCTACTGTCACGCCATCCTTAGTCACGTGTGGCGCACCAAACTTCTTGTCGATGATTACGTTACGACCCTTAGGGCCAAGTGTCACCTTTACGGCGTTGCATAGTGCATCAACACCCTCCTTGAGAAGCTCACGAGCCTCTACATTATATTTAATCTCTTTTGCCATGATTAATACCTAAATTTCTAATTACTCTTTGAATTAGTTGTTTACTCGATAATTGCGATGATGTCCGACTGCTTCATAACAAGGTAGTCCTCGCCCTCGTAGTTAAGCTCTGCGCCAGCATACTTGCCATACATCACTGTATCGCCAACCTTAACCTCCATCTTTACCTCTGCGGTACCTGGGCCTGCGGCTACTACCTTGCCCATGAGGGGCTTCTCCTTAGCTGTGTCGGGGATAAAGAGACCACCTGCGGTCTTCTCCTCTGCCGGATTGGGCTTTACCAATACTCGGTCTGAAAGTGGTTTTACTGCCATAGTTCTATTCTGTTTTACGTTTAATAATATTTTCTGTTTTGTGAAAAGGCATGGCAATCTCTGTGCCAAAGGCCGCATGACGTAGAATATAACCCGCTCTTTTGTCACTCGACTGACATTTTGTCAGTGACAGACAGCCCCACTACTTCTTATCATACTTATCGCCCCACAACGCACGCATACGCTCAGCTATGCGCTGCTCCTGAGCATTCTGCTCGTTAGGTGTATAGAAGCGTGTGCCACTAAGGGTATCGGGGAGGAACTCCTGGCGCACAAAGTTACCAGCATAGTCGTGGGCATACTTATAGTCGGCGCCGTAGCCCAGCTTATCCATGAGTTTGGTTGGAGCATTGCGCAGGTGCAGAGGCACAGGGCGGTTAGTGGTGTCATGCTCAACAAGTTGCAGAGCCTTGTTGATAGCTGCATATGCCGAGTTACTCTTAGGGCTTGTGGCCAGGTATATCGTTGCCTCCGCCAAGGTGATACGTGCCTCAGGCATACCTATCTTATGCACCGTATCGAAACATGCATTTGCCAATAGTAGCGCATTAGGATTTGCCAAGCCTATATCCTCCGAGGCGAGAATAACTAACCTACGAGCTATGAAGCGTGGCTCCTCGCCACCAGCTAACATGCGGGCAAGGTAGTAGATAGCAGCATTAGGGTCGCTACCACGCACCGACTTGATAAATGCCGAGATAACATCGTAGTGTTGCTCGCCCGTCTTATCATAAAGGGCGATGTTCTGCTGTAGGCACTCGGTGACATGGTCGTCATCAATGACAATATCTCCATCCGATGCCCCCACAATGATATCGAGGATGTTGAGTAGCTTACGAGCATCTCCTCCCGAGAAGCGGAACAGCGCCTCGGTCTCTCGCACATCTATATTACGACTCTTAAGCTCAGTGTCGGTTCTCAGCGCGCGGTCGAGCAGAATCTGAAGCTCGCTATCATCCATAGGCTTAAGCACATAGACCTGACAACGGCTCAACAGTGGCGAGATAACCTCGAACGATGGGTTTTCCGTAGTAGCACCTATGAGCGTAACGATACCCTGCTCCACAGCACCAAGCAGCGAGTCCTGCTGCGACTTGTTGAAGCGGTGAATCTCATCGATAAACAGGAATGCCGAGCGGGCGCTGAACAGGTGTTGGTTCTTGGCCTTCTCGATAACCTCACGCACATCCTTGACTCCCGACGTTACGGCCGAGAGGGTGTAGAAGGGACGGTCGAGGGTGTTAGCAACAATCTTTGCAAGTGTAGTCTTACCCACACCGGGAGGGCCCCATAGGATAAATGAGGGAACACTGCCCGTAGCGATAAACTTACGGAACACGCCATTCTCACCCACAAGGTGCTTCTGTCCTATGTAGTCATCAAGTCCCTGCGGACGTAGACGCTCTGCTAAAGGTTGCTGTGCCACAACTGTAGATCAATGAGTAATGAGTAATTAGTGAGTCATATTTGCCATCTTCGTGCGGTCGTGCTTGTAGCGGAACAAGATCATGAACATCACCGCCACAACGAGAGCATAGCCCGCAAAGATAAACCATGTATACTGCCAGCCATTGGCAAACTCGGGGCGTGATACAAGGTGTCCAGCCTCCCAAGTGCAGAAGTAATCAACAACCTTACCAGCGATATATGTACCCACCGAAGCACCGATACCATTTGTCATGAGCATAAACAAGCCCTGAGCGCTACCCTGCATGCTCTGAGGAGCCTCCTGCTGCACAAACATTGCTCCCGACACGTTGAAGAAGTCGAAAGCTACGCCATAGACTATACACGATAGGATGAGGGCTGCAACACCCATAACGGTCTCGGTAGTACCCACACCAAAGAAGCCAAAGCGCAAGACCCACGCAAACATGGCGATGAGCATAACCTTCTTAATACCAAAACGAATAAGGAAGAACGATGTGAGGAGTATGCACAGAGCCTCAGATATCTGCGATAGCGACACGAGCATCGTAGGATTCTTGGCAAACCAGCTATCCGATGTTGCCGAGAAGCTCTCGATATATGGCGTAGCAAAGCCATTGGTAATCTGCAACGACACACCGAGCAACATCGAGAAGATGAAGAACATAGCCATAGTCTTAGACTTAAACAGCACGAAGGCATCAAGACCAAGACGCTGCGCAAGGCTCTTCTTCTCATCACTCTGGCTAAGTGGACACTGTGGCAAGGTAAACGAGTAGAGACCAAGCACAAGACCCAACACACCACACACCACAAGCTGCATATATGTCTGCTGTGCCGAAGCCTCAAGGCCAAACGACAGACTATTAACCAACCACATAGAGGCGATGAAACCTACTGTACCGAGCGTACGGATAGGTGGGAAGGCCTTCACAAAGTCCAAACCTGAACGTGTGAGCGTGCCAAAGGCAACGGTATTAGATAGCGCAATGGTAGGCATGTAGAACGCCACACTAAGCACATAGGGGATAAACACAGGCCAGATATCAGCTACATAGGCCGCATTGTCGACATTCTGCTGTGCAAGCTGTGTCGCCTCGTAGCCAAAGTAGGCAGCAACAAGCATAAAGCCTGCAGCCAAGAGGTGCGAGATACCCAACAGACGCTGGGGCTGCACATACTTATCGGCGATGATACCCATGATTGCGGGCATAAAGATCGAGACAATACCTTGTGCGATATAGAACCACGAGATATAGTCGCCCAATCCCACCTTACCTAAAAACTGTCCTACACACGTAAGATACGAACCCCACACTGCAAACTGCAGGAAGTTCATTACGATTAATCGTGACTTAATACCGTTCATAATCAATGAGTTTTATACTATTTTTTAATTATACATCAGAAAAGATTAACAAAGATATGAAATTTTTTTCACATTTTTCTTTGCAATTCAAAAATATTGTTCTACTTTTGCACCGTCAAACAAAGCATTGGGCTATGGTGTAATGGTAACACTACAGATTCTGGTCCTGTCATTCTTGGTTCGAATCCAGGTAGCCCAACTAAAGCGGTCGAGTTTCTCGATCGCTTTTTTTGTTTATGTTAGTTGTTGCAAGAGCTGTAGCCTTCGGCAATCTCTGAGAGTAATGTAGGGCTCCTATGTCTGCCTGTCTAAAACAAAAACACCGCCAAAACCGAATAGTTTTGATGGTGTTATAATTAATATGTTCTGAAACCGGACAATGTGCAACTAATCTACTTTTAGCAGTGATGAGTCGCCATAGCTCAAGAATCTAAAGTCGTTAGAGAGGGCATAATCGTAGATGCGATGCCAATCCTCGCCCACGTAGGCACTAACTAAGAGCAACAGCGTAGACTTTGGTTGATGGAAGTTTGTGATGATATACTTTACGATGCGGAAGCGATAGCCAAGCGGCGTAATCATAATCTGCGTCGAGGCCTTCATCTGCTCAATACCATTTGCCAACATATACTCCTCCAACGTACGCAGTGCCTCCTCGCCAGAGAAATCAGCAGGGATGTTGTATAGCTCCCACTGCCCCACCGTACGCTCTACGTCAGGCTCTCCGAGGCTCTTAATACGCCAAGCGAGTGCTGAGAGCGACTCTAACGTACGTACCGACGTAGTACCCACCGAGACAATGCGGCCATAAGAGGCTCTAAGACGCTCTATGGTGCTACGCTGAATGATGAAATGCTCGGTATGCATAGGGTGATGTGCAGCATTCTCCTCCTTGACAGGCAGGAATGTGCCGGCACCGACATGCAGTGTAACCTCCTCAAAGTCAACACCTCGCTCACGCATTGAGGCGATAAGCTCAGGGGTAAAATGCAGACCTGCGGTAGGTGCTGCCACCGAGCCTTCGTACTTGGCATATACGGTCTGGTAGCGAGAGTTATCAATATCCTCGCTATCACGATTTAGGTATGGTGGAATAGGAATACGGCCAAGAAGTTCGAGAAGCTCGCCAAAGCTGAGGTCTACGCTCCACCTAAAGCGCACGATATGCTCACGAGTACCACGCTCGACAATCTCGGCACTAAGAGAATGCGCCACACCCTCATACTCAAAGTTGATGAATACCTCGCCCTCCTTCCACTTCTTGAGGTTGCCCACCACGCAGCTCCACTCCGACTCTCCACGCATGGCAAAGGCACGCTCATAGTCTGCGGGGCGGTGAGGCTCAAGGCAGAATACCTCGATACGTGCGCCCGATGGTTTATGCATCACTATTCGCGCACGCACGACGCGCGTATTATTAAATACGAGCATAGCCCCCTGGGGCAGATAGTCGGCAACATTGTGGAAGTGGCTCTCAGATATCGAGCCATTGTCGTATACCAGAAGCTTCGACTCGGAACGCTCGGCGAGCGGAAACTTAGCTATTCGCTCGTTAGGCAGGTCGTAGTCGTAGTCGTTAATATCTATATGACGCTCAGCGTTTTGCATTGTATTATTCGGTTAGATACTCCGATAGCTTAGTACGCCACTCCTCAGGCATAGGCACAGTCTCTTGGGTCTCAAAGTCAAAGGCCACCATCACGGATGAACTCTCGGTAAGAATCTTCTCGCCAAGCATGATGCACTGGTGTAGCGTCATACTCTTATTGCCTATGCGTGATACGTCGGTGCGCACCACGATATCATCCATGAGATGCACCTGACCACGATAGTCGGTATGTGTTGAGGCGGTGATGATGCGTAGCTTATCAAATACTCCGGTAATGCCCAAGACCTTGGTATAAAAGTCTGTCTTGCCCATATCGAAGTAGCTCTGCTGCCAGATATTATTCACGTGCATAAACGAGTCCACATCCGAGAAGCGCTTCTGCACAGGCGTTATCAAATATTTCGACATACCTACCTCTATTACTAATTTCTAACTACTAATTGCTAATCGAAAAGGTTAGTCTCTGACGATTTTAAACTCGCCACCCTCGCCAAAGGCAATTATCGAGCTTGGCTTAAGTGTAGGCTTACCCTCGAAACGTGGATTTACCACATAGTCAACGCCCGAGACAATCTCTTCGGCAACATCCTTAAGGCGCTTTGCCGCAGGCTCACCTGAGATATTTGCCGATGTTGAGACTATAGGACGGCCGAACTTACGCAGCAGTGCCTGACAGAACTCATGCTGGGGGATACGCACACCGAGAGTATTGCCCTCAGGGATAAGGCTTGGGGCTACACCCACAGCACCTGGAAGTATCGCTGTAAGTGGCTTGTCCGAAAGTTCCATAACCTCAAAGGCTATGCCAGGGGCTCGGTTAACATAGCGCACAACCATATCGGCACTCTGCATCAGACAGAGCATAGAGTGCTTATCCTCGCTGCGCTTGAGCTGATACACCTTACGTACAGCCTCCTCGTTGGTAGCGTCACAGCCTATACCCCACACCGTATCGGTAGGATAGAGTATCAGGCCACCGTCACGCAACACCTCAACACACTTTTCTACGGCCTTAAGCATGGTTATTTCGCGTTTTTAAGTTCGTTAAAACAGTGACGGCAGATAGGCTGATAGGTATCATGCGCACCAAGCAACACCTGCTTGTCATCGGCAGTAAGACGGTGTGAGTGGTTGGCAAGGTCGCCGCAACGCACACAGATAGCGTGTACCTTGGTGACATACTCTGCCGTAGCCATCAACGCTGGCATAGGGCCAAAGGGGACACCCATATAGTCCATATCGAGACCAGCAACGATAACACGTATACCGCTATTTGCCAACTGACGGCATACATCCACAATGCCATCATCGAAGAACTGAGCCTCATCGATGCCCACAACATCGACATCCGAGGTCATAAGCAGGATATTCTGCGCCGACTCTACGGGAGTTGACTGTATGGCATTAGCGTCGTGCGACACCACCTCCTCCTCAGAGTAGCGCACATCGATAGATGGCTTGAAAATCTCAACCTTGAGGTTTGCAAACTGCGCACGTTTCATTCTGCGGATAAGTTCCTCGGTCTTTCCCGAAAACATTGAGCCGCAGATCACCTCAATCCAACCCTTGTGTTTGTTATTCTCCAAAAACATTGTTACAACTGTTTCTTATTCGTCAATACGTGTGATACGTGCGCCAAGAGCATTCAGACGGTTCTCGATATCACGATAGCCACGATCAATCTGCTCGATATTCTGGATGGTACTTACACCCTCAGCACTCATGGCAGCGATAAGCAGAGCAACACCCGCACGAATATCTGGCGAGGTCATATTTGCCGCACGCAGAGGCATCTGATGGTCGTGACCGATGACCGTAGCACGATGTGGGTCGCAGAGGATAATCTGTGCGCCCATGTCGATGAGCTTATCTACGAAGAACAGGCGGCTCTCAAACATCTTCTGATGGATAAGTACCGAACCCTTAGCCTGTGTGGCTACTACCAAGAAGATAGAGAGCAGGTCGAGCGTGAGGCCTGGCCATGGAGCATCGGCAATAGTCATGATTGAGCCATCGATGAAGCTCTCAATACTGTAGTGATCCTGCTGTGGGATGTAGATATCGTCGCCACGCTCCTCAAACTGAATACCCATACGGGCAAACTGAGCAGGGATGATGCCAAGATTCTCGTACGACACATCCTTGATTGTAAGCTCCGAGCGGTTCATTGCCGCCATACCGATGAAGCTACCAATCTCAATCATATCGGGGAGCATGGTATGCTCTGTGCCACCGAGCGACTCTACACCATCAATTGTAAGAAGATTTGAGGCGATACCCGAAATCTTGGCACCCATACGGTTAAGCATCTTGCACAACTGCTGCAAGTATGGCTCACAGGCAGCGTTATAGATTGTGGTACGTCCCTCAGCCAATACTGCCGCCATAACAATGTTTGCAGTACCCGTTACTGAGGCCTCATCAAGAAGCATGTATGTACCCTTAAGACGCTTAGCCTCAACAGTGTAGAACTCGTCGCTGACATCGAAGTTAAACTCTGCACCAAGTTTCTGGAAACCGAGGAAATGGGTATCGAGTCTACGACGGCCAATCTTGTCGCCACCGGGCTTAGGCATAAATCCACGACCAAAGCGAGTGAGCAGTGGGCCAATCATCATCACCGAGCCACGCAGACGGCGACAGCGCTTATGATAGTCGCTTGAGCGCAGGTAGTCGAGGTTGATGTCATCGGCCTGGAACGAGAAGCTATCCTCCGAGAGACGCTCTACCTTTACGCCCATAGCCCCCATCAGTTCGATGAGCTGCATCACGTCAGCAATGATAGGTACATTCTTTACAACAACACGCTCCGATGTTAGCAGTGTTGCGCATATAATTTGAAGTGCTTCATTCTTAGCACCTTGTGGGACAATCTCGCCACTAAGACGATGACCTCCTTCGACTCTAAATTTTGCCATACTCAAAAATTTTTACCAAAGGTACGAAAAAATGTGGGACAACCACAAATTTTCGCACATTAAGTTATTAACAATCGCTTGATATTACCCCTTTTGGCCACACTACCTTTTGTTGAATATTTTGTCTGTTTGGTTGATTTTAAGCTAAATATGAGTAATATTTACCACATATATTGTTCTATTGGTCGTAACATGATTGTTAAATACAAATTAAGTTTGTTACTTTGCACCACACTTAAACCGTAAACTAAACTATCAAAGATATGAAAAATAGCCTTAAAGAGTTTTTCAAACATCTCGACATTGATATCACTCAATTTCCGGATGACACCATCGTCATCGGCAATGACCTGGCTATACTGTCGTTCAATGGCAGAGAGCAAAAGCATCACGAACCCCAAAAGTTTGAGCATGCATCAATAATGATATGTACCAAAGGAGAGTTTCGCCTGAAGATAAACCTTGAGGAGTATAAAGTGACAGCCCCAACGCTTATCACGCTTATGCCCGGACAGATAATCGAGTATCTCGAATCGAGTGGCGACCTGCAGCTATATGCCATAGCCCTCTCTAAGCGCTTTATCGACATGATAAACATTCCTGGCTGGCAGCAACAGTATATGGAGATGTACAACAACCCACTCCACCCCCTCGATGAGCAGGCGCTGCGTGCCATACACATCTTCTACACCATACTTTATCACGCAGCCTCGAACACCGAGAACCCATTCCGATTGCAGGTTATCGAGAACCTTATACGTGTGTTCTACTACGGTGGTGTGAGCAACCTGAAGTCGGAGGCCAAGCGGTCTTAGGAAGACAATACAGCTTTGCAACTCCTTGGCTCACAGAACGACATGGCTACGACCCGACTTCTCGAACACCGAGAACCCATTCCGATTGCAGGTTATCGAGAACCTTATACGTGTGTTCTACTACGGTGGTGTGAGCAACCTG
>JAZNQJ010000097.1:0-9891 GCA_045590115.1 Alistipes sp.
TACTATTCGCGCGCGTGCTTCACGTGCGTGTTTAGTATAACTTAAGTTATAAGTCTGGCCTCGTAGAGATTTTCAATACTAATTATTGATTGTTTCAATTATGGATAAACTTATTATTGCCTATGTATATACCTAAGTTTCTGCACCGAATGGTGGACCGCTTGCAGCGTTGCAGACCAATAATCATTCTCATCAATGCGCTGATACTTTTATGGACGTTTTTTGAGTGGTTATGGTTCTATATTAGATTCTATTATATGAAATGGTCTAAACCCTTATGGCGTGTATAATTCCTCGCCGTATTATCAATCGTCACTATGTTAAGTTAGCTAAAGATAATAATGAGGATGTTTACTTGTATGAAGGTCATGAAGATTTTTATGTAGATGTTCCTTGTGGTCGTTGTGTCAATTGCATTTCTTCTTATATGACTAAGTGGCGTACTCGCCTTATGTATGAATGGGAATATATGTCCTCCGATGCTCGTGCTAATAGCTATTTCGTTACACTCACCTTTCGTGATAACGTTCTTCTTGCTAAGGACTTTGACCTTTACAAATGCAAATACCGATTTATTGACCGTCTTCGCAAGCGTCATGGTACTACCCCACGCTATTGGATGATTACCGAATATGGTGTACGTAAAGGCCGTTTACACTTACATGGCTTGTTTTTTGATGTCCAATTTCCAATACATGAGCTTGAAGATTTATGGAGCTATGGTATTGTTGATTATTCGTTAATGAATCAAGACTGTATCAAGTATTGTACTGCGTATATAACTAAAGGTAATGATGATATCATTGTACCAAAACATAAAGTGCAGCGTGTTTTCTGCTCTCCTGGTATCGGTAAAGCCTATACCCAAGATTCATATAATGTGCGCTATCATCACCCAGCTCCAGGTGTCTTAAATCCGATTTTACAAAACGATAGTAATTTTATGGTTGCTATGCCTCGTTACTTGCGTCAAAAGATTTTCACTGAAGACGAGCTTGAAGATATGAAGACCGCCTTTTATCAAGAGCTCTCCGAAGATGTTATTCCCGATCCACCCTACCGTATTGGTAAACGTCAGTTTACCGATTATACTCTTTATCTCTCGGAGTGTCGTAAACACCTCCCCGACTACCTTAAACAATATTCTAAACCTAAATTAAGTACTGATTTATGTCAAGTAACCCTAAAGACCCAATGTCCAAATTCTTTGACGTCGATATTGCCAACAACCGACGTTCTAACTTCAATTGGTCATACAAAAACCGATTGAGTGCAGACTTCTGCTATCTTTATCCTGTTGGATTATGGGATGTCCCATCCGACGTCCATTTCGAGTTAGACCTTTTTGCTGCTGTCTCGTCTAACCCTACACTTGCTCCTCTGCTCGGTAAGGTTAAGTTCCGAGTTGAAGCATATTTTGTTGAAAAGGCTGCTTATGTTAATCGTCTGCGTGATAACGATAAGTTGCCTGTTGATCGCAATGTACCATTTCCTATGTTTCATGCGTCGTTGAGTAATCGTGCTTTCTCCCCTCGAACAGGTATTCTTGAATATCTTCAAATGTATCCAGCTGGCTGGTATTCTGGTGACTTTGGCGATGGAACTTTGGGATCGGAAGTTCCTTCATTGAATGCTATACCATTCATTATGTATTACGATATTTATCGTAACTATTATATTAATCCTCAAGACGATAATATACCTATTCGTGATACCGGCTTTGTTCCTGGAGTCCGCGATGATGTAGGTGGATGGACACGAGAGCCCGAAGTTATTCAAGATGTTTATGTAACACGTCAGGATTTTGATGATTTTATTCGTGGATGTCGTGACTCTGATGAAGTAGATGTAACTGTTACAGAATATGGCTTTCCACAACCTTTTGGTGTTTTTATTCCTGGGTCGGAAGTTGGTGTTTATCGTCCCAATGAGATACACCATAAACGTTATATGCATCATGGCTTGCTCCGTCGTACACTCGGTAATGACTTTTTTACTTCTTTTGTTTCTAATGACAATGTCGAGTTGATGAAGTCACGTGCTAATGTGCAGATTAACAACAACGTTTTGAATGTTGAGCAGATTTCTCTCGCTAACCGTAATTGGCGCATTGCTACACGTTCACTCCTTTGGGGTACTGATTGGAAAGATTATAACAAAGTACACTATGGTGTTAATTTGATGATACCATATGGTAAACCTCAGTTTCTTGGTGCTTTGTCTTCCGATATCACTTTTAATGATGTCATTAGTCAGGCGCAGACTACTGCAGACCAAAACAATCCTATTTCCTCTAATCAAAATCTCGGTTCAAGAGCTGGTATCGCTTATGGTGGTTTGCAGAACCACAAAGGTCATTTCGTAGAGTTTAATACTAAAGACGAGGGCTATGTTATGGTACTTGCCTCTCTTGTTCCCGAAGTAGATTATTATCAGGGTATTGACCCTATGTACTTTAAGACTAACCTCCAGCACTCCTGGATGGTTGAGCTTAATAGTGTTGGTATGCAAGATTTCCATCGTGCCTGGATGACCGTTCTGCCATTTGATGAGACTTATCTCGGTAGTGTTACTCAAGTGCCCTTTTCATCTTGGAATGTTGCCGAGCATAAAGTCCCTATTTGGTTTGAATATATGGCTAAATACAATCAGTTGCATGGCTTGTTTACTGGAGCAAATCAGTTGCGTTATTGGGTGTTTGCTCGTCCTTTCACTAATCTAAACTCGTTATTCCCGAACGTGTTCAATTCATTCGATGAGCAAGCTGATACAACACCTTTTACTTCTACCTATGGTATGCCCGAGATGTTTAATTACATTTTCGCTAATAACATAGGAACTGACAACTTCCAGTTGCAATTTAACTTTGATTGTAAGGTTTCTTCTATGCTTGATAAGCAAGTTATCGCCTATTTGTAAAATTAGGCGATTTCAGCTACTTTAGGTTTTAGGGTAGGTAACACTACCCTATCGCCTAAAAAGTCCGTTAAATCAAAAATTCGATAAAAATAACTATGGCTAAAACTAAAACAAAGGTTGTTTTACAACCTACAAAAGAGGTTTTTATACCTCGCATGTCTGCTCTTGCTTGTACTTCTGTAGGTGATAAAAAGTACGTGAAGCGTCGTGCTAAGTTTGCACCTCAGCAATTGGCTGATGGTTTAACCTCGGGTATTGTTAGCGACCAAGCTAATTTAGTACATGGCTCTTTTGATGAGCCTGGTGTCTTTAAGGTCGACCCTTATTGTGACATTCACACTGATAAGTTTGCCCTTATGCAGAGTCAGTTGGATGCCGTTTCGGTTGACCCTGGTTCTGTTCCAACACCACCTTCTTCTGTTGATAACGAGTAATTCACATGCGTACGGGGGCACGCTCTTGTCTATAAGTGCCAGCATCGGAAATCTTAGTTTTCGATGCGTCCCGTACGCTTAAATCAATTTATTATGTCATTTGGTAAATCCGTATGGAATTCTCTTAAAGAGTCAGGTAGATCTTTTTTAGAGAGACGTATTCCCCGTTTATGGGATTCCCTTTGGGACACAGGTATGTCCTATGGTCACTCTTTTGCTAAAGGAGCTATGGGTAATTATTTTGAACGTCAGTCTCTTGATTACCAAGCTCAACTTAATGAACAAGCTGCTCTCAATGCTTATAATCGTCAGTTGGATTTTTGGAATAAGCAGAATGCTTATAATGACCCATCTGCCCAAATGGCACGTTTGCAAGCTGCTGGTCTCAATCCAGCTATGATTAATGCTAATGGTGTTAATAATACTGCAGGTGGTCTTTCTTCTGTACCTTCTGCGTCACCAGGTTCACCTAACAATAATAAACCCGACCCAATGCAAGCCCTTGACTCATTGAGTTCATATGCTAAGGACATAAAAGAGATGGGTTTTCTTGATGCTTCTACTGCCGAAAAACTTGAGAATATTCTTAATCTTCAAGTTGACCGAGAGCTCAAAGAGATTGAAAAAGGTATGAACCTTACAAAAGCTGAACGCGAAAATTTGGACCTTAACGCTTTTTATGAAGCTCTATATGGTAAGTCTATAGATGGCGGTGAGCCTACTATTCCTAATAATGAGTATACTGCTCGTATCAATGAAGCTCGTTCTAATATCCGACGTTCGGACGCTGAGGCTGCTCTTTCTTCTGCACAAGAGAAGTTAACTCTTGCTCAAGAATCTTATCAACGTACTATGGAAGATATTCAAACTGAAGAGTCTAAAGAACGTCAAAATCAAATGCGTGCCCAAGCTGAGGCTTCACGTGCCCAAGCTGCTGCTTCTTATGCTGCTGCCTATGCTGCTAATGTTCAAGCCCAATATTATTCCGATAAAAATGGTCGTGAGGCTGAACAGCTTGCTATGCAACAGTCAGTTGATGAGCTTAAAAAGAAAGGTTTGCTTACTGAGAACCAGGCTAATGAGCTTAAACTTAAGGTTAATAAAGCATGGGATGAAGGTGTTTTCGGTTCGGACGCTAAAGGTCATCGTATGCAGAATTTTGAGACTATTGTTAATGACTTCTTCCACAATAACCTTAATTTCTCAGGTGGTGGTACTGTTAGCAAAGCAATTCGTTAATTTGCAAATTCAAAAATTTTGTT
The DNA here is from genome assembly GCA_045590115.1 of Alistipes sp. Taxonomy (GTDB): domain Bacteria; phylum Bacteroidota; class Bacteroidia; order Bacteroidales; family Rikenellaceae; genus Alistipes. Next base: position 4,616 of record JAZNQJ010000097.1, read on the forward strand.
TATCTTTGTTCCATGATTGATATTCTTGAGCAAATATTGATGCTACTTGCTATTATAGGCGTTGTATTTCTTGGCATAATGTCTATTGGCCTACCCTATCTTCTCTTGAAGTGGATATGGACTCGAATAGGACGTAAGTAGCTGTGTCGCAATATTTTATATTACATAATATAAATATTACGACAATTATAGAGTGGGGTATTCCCCTACTAAAATGGGCTTTGAACTTTGAACATAAGTCATATGTGGCGATGTTTAGGGAAATAAGCCGAGCAAAGATTTTCAGTTTCAATTTTTATTCGTATATTTGTCGCCGATTATTTAATATAGTATAACACTATTTGAAACTCTTCATATCATGTTGAGTAGAAGATTGCTCCGAATCAAGGTTGCCAAGAACCTTTATGCACATCTTAAGTCAGACTCTACGAACCTCAAGGCTTCGGAGAAAAACCTCATAGCATCAATCGACAAAGCATACGATCTATACTTCCAGATGATGGCATTCATCGTCGAGGTGGCACGCTATGCCGAGAGCCGTCAGGAGATTGCCAAGCAGAAGAAACTGCCTACATACGAGGATCTCAACCCTAACCGTAGATTTGTAGACAACCCCGTAATCAACCTTATGGCTAACGGCGAGGCTGTAAGCGATGAGATTGCTGCTCGCAAGATATCGTGGGCCAACAACTACGACATCATAAAGGATGTCTACAACCGCATGCTCGAGGCAGAGTTCTACAAGAAGTATATGAACGCATCGATTAGCACATTTACCGATGACAAGAAGTTTGTGGAGGCATTCTACATCTGGCTGGATGAGGACGAGGCATTAGAGAGCGTTGTCGATGAGATGTCATTGCTCTGGAATGGCGACCTTAGCTTTGCGCTATACATGGTGATTCGCACTGTGCAGAATCTCAAGCAGAGCCACAACGACATCAAGGTATTGCCACAGTTCAAGAGCGAGGATGATCTTGAGTTTGCGACCACGCTTTTCATCAAGTCGTTGGTGCAGTACGATGATAACCAGGAGATTGTAGATAAGTACACCAAGAATTGGGATGTTGAGCGCATCGCATTTATGGACAACCTTATCATCTCAATCGCCATCGCCGAGCTTACGTCGTTCGATAGCATCCCCGTAAAGGTTACTCTTGATGAGTGGATTGACATTGCAAAGTATTACTCATCAAATACAAGCGCCAACTTCGTAAATGGCGTACTCGACAAGGTGGTATCGGAGCTTACTGCATCGGGACGCATCAAGAAGTTTGGTCGAGGATTGGTAGATAACAAGTAGCATGAAGCGAGGGTGGTTGATCATAGCATGTGTGAGCATAGTAGTGGTCGTAGGAGTAATCCTAACTACAATGCGCACAATAGTTGCTACAGCACCCGAGACTCAGAGTGGCTCACTACCCTACTCTGATTACTCAGCCGAGATTCGTACTGACTCTATAACTGAACTTTTGGTTGAGTTTGGCGACGTACCATACTCAGCAACAGCGGTTAAGAGCATAAGACTAAAGAACACAACAGACAAGCCATTGGTCTTTGTAGACTACCAGGCGACATGCCGATGCACTACAATCGACCTACCACAAAAGGCCATAGAGCCTAACGAATGGGCAGAGGCAGAGCTGATGTTTGACAGCCGAGGTGAGTATGGCAGTGTGGGCAACCACATTCAGGTCAACACCTCTGATGAGCGATGTGTGATAAGCATATGGACGAGTGCTGAGGTGATAAATTAAGCAACTCGTACAATAATTGCAACGCACACAACGTTGAACGACAAAGATAAAACGAATTGATTTTTAATATTTAATTACTATGAACTTACTATTTATTCAGAATGAGAATGGTACTCAGGAGGTTGTAGCTACAACTGCACCTGAGGCTACTGAGACTGCAGTGGTCACAACTACCGAGCAGCCTGTTGCTGAGGCTGTAGCTGCTGAGGGTGCTGAGAACCCTGCTGCTGGCGCAAATTGGTCTTTCTGGTTGATGATCATCGCCATGATTGCAATCATGTACTTCTTCATGTGGCGTCCAGAGTCTAAGCGTCGTAAGCAGATGGAGAACTTCCGCAACAACCTTAAGAAGGGCGATAAGATTATCACTGCCGGTGGTATCTATGGTACAATCAAGGAGATTCACCCTACAAGCCTTCTTATCGAGGTTGACAGCAACGTAACACTCCGCATCGACAAGAACATGGTTGTAGGCGACCCAAGCGCAACTACTCCAGTTAAGTAATCGGTCGATAAGAGGCTGAATAAAAAGTGTATTTTATCGTTATGCTCGCCCTCAAAATGCTCATTTACGCCGAGTAAACTCCGCTTTTTCGGGCTTCGCATGCCTAAAACTACATCTTTTTCTTCAACCTCATGACACAAAATTGGGGATGGCTAAAATACTTTTTAGTCACCCCCTTTTAATTTTGAGTATACCTACTACCCCTCTATCATCTCGTACTCTACGCCAAACCAATCGTTGAGCGTATTCTCAACCTTAGCATCTATCTCGGGCGTGATCTTGCTCTTAATCTTCTTGTAGGCATACATCATTGCTGCACCATCGTCAAGCACACCAAGAACACCAAAAACCGAACGTGGCAGGAGGTCCTTTGACACCACAGTATAGATTATCGCACCGTAGATAAGCACTCGGTCGAGTGTCGAGGTGTTGTCGTCATCCAGCACATAGTAGCACTGCAGCAGAGGGCGAGCAGTCGTACGACCCACCTTCAACGCCCAGGGGCGTACCTTGTCGATGAGCGAATTAATCTTACCACGCCAATCGACATTCTTAACCTTATCGATTAGTGGCTGTACATCCTTACCCATAATCAGGTAGGCAAGTACCAAAATAGAGATTGTAATTAACATAGTTTTACGGTTTTAGTTTTCTATCCATTTGTTTGTAATCGCCATAAACCATCAACGCAACCGAGCCAAAAAATAGTATGGAGAGTAGCATTATAAGCAATTTCATAGTGTTGTGTGTTTGTGTTTCTACATATATAGAGTGTCACGACCCACAAAATATATCACTAAATAGCAAAAAAAAGCGGCGAGAGGCATATTTGCTCCCACCGCATTATAAGTCCGTAACGGAGGACTACTCCTTAAAAGCATCTGTAAAGCCCTCTATGAGTGATGGCAGCTTATCATAAGCCTTCTTAGCCTCATCTAAAGCCTCGTTCAAGCCCTGCTTGGTACGTAGACCATAGTAGCGACCCATAGCCTTCATGGCTGCATGTTGCTCCTCAGGAGTCATCTGGTCGTAGTTTGCCTCTATCTCGGCACATACCTCCTCATACTCGAGGTCGAGTTGCGCCCACTGCTCCTCGGTATAGTTAGCACCTTCGGTCTCAGCCTTATTCACAATACTCTCTACACGCTGTGTTGGAGTGCTGCTACATGCCACAGCAACAACGGCTACGGCAAGTATAAATAATCTGCTTAGTTTCATTGTCTTAAAATTAAAATTAACGACATTAATGGTACATTACTCTACAAAGATAGAACTTTTTGCTTTATTCGTAGCATGTTATTTGAATTAATTACATAAATTTGCATAATAACTTCAATATAATAAACTATGAGTAAAACAGTATACAACAGTTCAATAGAGAGTGTATGCTCGGAGCTACATACCGACATTAGCTCAGGACTTAGCTCTACGGAGGCAGCCAAGCGTCTTGAGCGTGATGGCTACAACGAGTTTGAGGAGACTAAGCACACGTCGCTCTTGGTGAAGTTCGTAAACCAATTCAAGAGCTTCATGATCATTGTGCTAATCATCGCTGGCATAGTGTCGGGCGTTGTGGGCTATCTTGAGGGCGAGGGCTTTACTGATACGATTATCATCCTCGCTATTGTGCTTATCAATGCCATCATTGGTGTATCGCAGGAGGCTAAGGCCGAGAAGTCGCTCGATGCCCTTAAGCGCATGTCTGCGCCACAATGTACCGTAGTGCGTGATGGCAAGGCCGAAGTTATCGAGTCACGAATGCTCGTTGTGGGAGATATCGTTGAGATAGATACGGGCGACTCGGTGCCTGCCGACCTACGCATCACAGAGGCTGTCAACCTTAAGATACAGGAGGCAGCACTTACGGGCGAGTCACTCCCTGTAGAGAAGAGTACAGCTACCATTGAGGGCGAGGTAGGCCTCGGCGATAGGGTTAACATGGCCTTTCAGTCATGTGCCGTAACCTATGGTCGTGGTCGTGGCATCGTTGTTGCCACAGGTACTCATACGGAGGTAGGCAAGATTGCCGCCATGATTGGCGCTGTGCCTGAGACCAAGACACCGCTACAGATACGTCTTGATAAGTTAGGTAAGGTGTTGGCCTATGTGGCACTCAGCATCTGCTGCCTTATCTTCGTTGTCGGCCTCATCTATGGCCACGAGATACTTGACATGTTTATGACTGCCGTAAGCCTTGCTGCTGCTGCCATCCCTGAGGGACTTCCCGCAGTATCTACCATTGTCCTTGCCGTAGGTGTTCAGCGTCTGGCTAAGCGCAATGCCATTGTGCGTAATATGCCATCGGTGGAGACTTTGGGAAGCACAACAGTGATTTGCTCGGATAAGACAGGCACGCTCACGCAGAATAAGATGACCGTAGTGGAGAGCCACCCTGAGCGTTATGCGCCACTTATTAATATAGGTGTGTTGTGCAACGACACCATTCGTGGCGAGGAGGGCAAGCTGCTTGGCGACCCTACCGAGACTGCTCTTGTGGACTTTGGCGACAAGAACGATATGGGTCAGGAGCAGCTCAACGAGCGTTATCCACGTATTGCCGAGATTCCGTTCGACTCGGAGCGTAAGCTGATGACCACTATTCATCGCATTGACTCTCAAAGTGTGCTTATCGCCACTAAGGGAGGCTTCGACGAGCTTCTTAGCATATCTACGCACATCGCTACCGCCGATGGCACTACCCCACTTAACAATGAGCGTCGCACAGAGCTTGCTGAGCTAAACGGCGACATGGCACGTCGTGCCTTGCGTGTGCTATGCATGGCCGAGCGCAGAGTGTCGTTTGATAGAGATTATACCACTGCAGATATCGAGGCACTCAAGACGGATGCCGAAAGCGACCTTACGTTTGTGGGCATGGTGGGCATGGTAGACCCTCCACGCCTTGAGGTTAAGGATGCTGTAAGCACATGTATCGAGGCGGGCATTAAGCCTGTGATGATTACGGGCGACCATAAGATTACGGCAATGGCCATTGCCCAGCAGCTCGGCATTAT
>JAZNQJ010000098.1:0-1819 GCA_045590115.1 Alistipes sp.
TACTGCGACCAAGCAACATCAAGTGTTGGGATAAGACCAATCTCTACAAGCTTCTCATCGCCGAGGTAGTAGAGTGCAAAGAGGTCGGCACGTGCCTCCTCCAATGTAGATGAGTAGGTACGAAGCTCATCGCCCTTAGTGCCAGGAGCAAGCTGACCCGAACCATGACCGAGACACTCGTGAAGGTCGGTGTGAAGGTCATCGCCAAGCTTACCATACTTCTTAGCACGCTCACGATCCTCCTCACGAAGTACAAACTCCTCAGCAAAACCATTACCCTGAGCAGCCTTGTCGTAAGCATATGTGATATTGTCGATAGTTACCGACTTAGAGCCATGCTCCTTACGAATCCAATCGGCATTTGGAAGGTTGATACCGATAGCTGTTGCTGGGAAGCAGTCGCCACCAAGCATCGCTACAGTGATAACCTTAGCAGATACACCCTTAACCTCCTTCTTGCGGTATGCTGGGTTGATAGGAGCGTTATCCTCGAACCACTGAGCATTAGCTGCCATAATCTCGGTACGCTTGCAAGCCTCCACATCGCGGAAGTTTACTACTGACTCCCATGATGACTTGTAGCCAAGTGGATCGCCATAGTTCTCGATAAAGCCGTTAACGAAGTCTACGTTTGACTTTGTATCCTTAACCCACAACACGTTGTAAGCGTCGAAATCCTTCAAATCGCCCGACTTATAGTACTTGATAAGCGCCTCGATAATCTCACGCTGTGTAGGATTGGCAACAGTAGCAGCCTTCTCCAACCAATAAACGATCTTCTCCAAAGCCTCGGTGTACATGCCACCTACTTTCCAAACCTTCTCAACGATGTTGCCATTCTCATCCTTCATAAGCTTAGAGTTAAGACCATAAGAGATAGGCTCTGGGTTACCAGCATCCTTAGCAGCCATACCTGCGTAGAAAGCCTCTACCTCAGCCTGGTTAACACCCTCGTAGTAGTTGTTTGCCGATGAGGTGATTACGTCAACACCTGCTGTCTGGTTAAGACGAGATGCGTAGAGAGTCTCATCGAAGATAATCTTGCAGAGAAGATCATCCTCAATCTGACGGTTCTCCTCGTTGATATACTTAGCAAGCTGCTCGCGGAACCAGCCCTCAGTAAACTCAGGCTTAAACTTATCGTTCGAGTAGTGGTGGTGGATACCGTTAGCAAACCACACCTTCTTCAGATACTTCTCGAAAGCCTTGAACTCATCGCCCTCACGCACCTCAGCTGCGGTATAGATAGACTCAAGCGTACGGCGAACGGCAAGGTTGTACTTGAAATTCTGGTCGAAGAGGATGTCTCGGCCACATTTTGCAGCCTCTGATAGATAGTAGATAAGCTCCTTCTCCTCGAGTGTCAGAGCCTCGAAGCCTGGAACCTCATAGCGAATAACCTTGATGTCGTCGAAACGATCAACAATCCATGGCTGCTCAGCAGTGTTGTCAGCCTTACTACATGAAGTCAATGCGATAACTCCCATAGCGAAAAATCCAAAAAATCTGTTCATTAGGTCAATTTATATAAGTTTGCAAATTTTGCACAAATGTACAACGAAAATGTGAGATAGCAAAAACATTTTGGCCTACAACGCCACACCGAGAGATATTTTTCACTACATTTGCAGCCTAATTAATAAATATATATAGGTATGCTCACACGTGGTATCGCAACAATAGGCCTTCTGATATGCTCAAATGTCTTTATGACATTGGCCTGGTACGGACATATAGCCTTCAAATCACAGCTTCAGCGCTACGGTATGGTAGCCATCGTGCTACTCAGCTGGGGCATCGCTCTGTTTGAGTACTGCTT
>JAZNQJ010000099.1:0-5428 GCA_045590115.1 Alistipes sp.
CCTCCGACTTTACGTACGTCCCATTGGTGGCTTTTTGTTAGCGGCAGTAGATGCTGCCTTATAAACTCAAATTACTTGAAGTAGCGGTTATAAAGACCCTCAAAGCCCTTACCATGACGAGCCTCGTCCTTAGCCATCTCATGAACAGTATCGTGGATAGCGTCGAAGTTGTTCTGCTTTGCGAGGGCTGCGATACGCATCTTATCAGCGCAAGCACCGCTCTCAGCATTCATACGCTTCTCAAGGTTGGTCTTGGTGTCCCATACGCAGTCACCGAGCAACTCAGCGAACTTTGAAGCATGCTCTGCCTCCTCGAAAGCGTAGCGCTTGAAGGCCTCAGCGATCTCAGGATAGCCCTCACGATCTGCCTGACGGCTCATTGCAAGATACATACCTACCTCGGTGCACTCGCCCATGAAGTGATTGTTAAGGCCCTCGAGAATCTCTGGGTGATCAACCTTGCCATCGCCAATCTTATGCTCTGTAACGAACTCAAGAGCGGCACCCTCCTCCTGCATCTCGGTGAACTTATCCTTGCCTACCTTGCACAATGGGCACTGATCTGGAGCCTCATTACCCTCGTGAATATAACCACATACTGAACAGATGAACTTCTTTGCCATAATCTTAATAGTTTTATTAGGTTTAACTTTTATTTTTATTTTTATTGGTTTTCTTTTCGTTTCTGAGTGCAAATATAATGGCTTTTTTTGTATCTGCAATAGTTTTTCGTTAATGATTTCTTATAGCCCCATAAGTCACACTTATATACACTGATTATCAGACTATTTCTTCTTTAGGCCGATAGCCAATATTACGCCTAAAGCAACGCCCAAGAGTGCTGCGAAAAGCACACGAAGCTCGCCAGGAAGCATAAAGGTGATAGTGTGGGCTGGATACCAGAACAGCGGTATTGTCTTTTTGAAGATAAAACCCCACTGCACATCCCAATTCACGCTCTTGATAAGTCGTTGCATGGGTATAGGTGTGATGAGCGCACGCAGTGAGCCACCGCACTCAGCGATATGGGCATCGGTAATCTTATGGAAGGTCATGAACACAGGGGCAAAGAATGTGTTCATCATCACCGAGATAGCTAAGGCTACGACAAACTTACCCCACGACACACCCTCTGCGCCAAAGGCTGCGACAAGCTCCGAGCCACCCATAGCGGTAATAAATGCTGGGATACCTGCAGAGAACACTGTCATCGCCATGCTGATAGCCATACCAAGCAATCCCCACACCACCATACGTGGTAGCACGCCGAAGGTAGGTGTTGTGTAGTTACCCGTAGATATTCTACAGCCGAGCATCTCGCCGAGTGTTGAGAGCAGCGCAAACTTAGCAAAGGCCATAATCATGGCATGCTCAGCGTTGAATGACTTATACCAAGCATACAACTCAGGGCTTAGGAAGAAAGGTAAAAATATTGCCAACATAACGATGGCAAAGTAGAGATCTTGACGTTTCATCGACATAAGTTTTGGTTAATCCACACAAAGTTAGGAAATATTTTCAGAAGTCAAACTATCATATTCATTTTTTAACCACCTTTTTCGGCTTATTTATTATATATAGGAACAGAAAGATATGCTCGGCAAGGTGTTGCAAGTATAATTTTTTTTACTACCTTTGCAGCCGAAATTATGTGGAGGGATTTGGACTGATTGCAACCACAATAAAAAATTGCTAAAAGGCACTCTTTTTATACGCAATTTCCCCTCCATACGTTTATTAATAAAATTTAAAGATTTTTTTAACGTATGGCTTTTTTATTTACTTCAGAGTCTGTGTCGGAGGGACATCCCGATAAGGTAGCCGACCAGATTTCAGATGCTATTCTCGATGAGTTTCTACGCTACGACCTTAACTCTAAGGTGGCATGCGAGACTCTTTGCACCACAGGACTTACAGTAGTTTCGGGCGAGGTACGCTCAGAAGGATATGTCGACATCCAGGGCGTGGCACGTCGTGTGATCAACAAGATTGGCTACAACCGTAGCGAGTATCAGTTTGACGCTGCATCGTGTGGCGTTCTATCGGCCATCCACGAGCAGTCATCGGACATCAACCAGGGTGTTGAGCGTCCTGAGGGCGAGGAGCAAGGTGCTGGCGACCAGGGTATCATGTTTGGCTACGCCGTAGATGAGACTCGTGAGTATATGCCCGCAACACTCATTCTCTCGCACGTGATACTCAAGGAGTTGGCCGTAATACGTCGTGAGGGCGAGGTGATGACCTACCTACGTCCCGACTCTAAGAGCCAGGTGACTATCGAGTATGACGATGAGCGTCGTGCAAAGCGTGTACACACAATCGTGGTATCTACACAGCATGATGAGTTTATTCTCCCTACACGTGACCGCTCAGAGGAGGAGGCAGAGCGTCAGATGCAGCGTATCATCGCTGATGACGTGCGCAACATCCTTATTCCACGTGTTAAGGCTCGCCTGGAGCGTGCTTCGGATAAGCTCTCAGAGCTTATTGGCGATGACTATATCCTGCACGTAAACCCTACAGGCAAGTTTGTAATCGGCGGTCCTCATGGCGATACAGGCCTCACAGGTCGTAAGATTATCGTAGATACCTACGGTGGTCGTGGCGCACATGGTGGTGGTGCCTTCTCAGGTAAGGACTCATCAAAGGTAGACCGCTCGGCAGCCTATGCAGCACGCCACATAGCAAAGAATATGGTTGCCGCAGGCATTGCACGTGAGGTACTCGTACAGGTAAGCTACGCTATCGGTATTGCAAAACCACTATCAATCTACGTAGACACATACGGCACATCGAACGTCAAGCTCTCGGATGGCGAGATTGCCGAGAAGATTGGCCAGCTCTTCGACCTACGCCCTGCGGCTATCGTTGAGCGTTTCGGCCTTAAGTACCCTATCTTTGAGGCTACAGCGTCGTATGGCCACTTCGGTCGCCGCCCTTATACCGAGCTTGTACGCTTCGTGGGCAAGGAGGGTAAGGAGTTTGCCAAGGAGGTAGAGTTCTTCTCATGGGAGAAACTCGACGAGGTAGACCGCCTAAAGCAGGAGTTTGGCTTGTAAGCACAAATTTTTTAGTTCCAATACAAATGGCTCTATATCAATATCTTAGATATAGGGCCATTAATTTATTTAAAACTTTTCGCCAAAAAAGTTTGCAGATTAAAAAATAGTTACTACATTTGCACACCCAAACCTCAGAGCCCAGGTGGTGAAATTGGTAGACACGCTACTTTGAGGGGGTAGTGGGCATTAGCCCGTGTGAGTTCGAGTCTCGTCCTGGGCACGAGAGAAACGGAGGATGTGAGTCCTCCGTTTTTTTGTTTATATAGCTGTTCATACAGAGAGTGGCCCCAAGACCGCAAGAGGCTGAATAAAAAGTCTATTTTGTCGTTATGCTTGCCCTCAAAATGCTCATTTACGCTTAAGTAAACTCCGCTTTTTCGGGCTTCGCAGGCCTAAAACTACATCTTTTTCTTCAACCTCATGACAAAAAGTGGGGGTGGCTAAAATACTTTTTAGTCACCCCCCCTTGCGTATATGAACAGCTCAGCTACTGCGCCAACTGATTCATAGCAGCTATAAACGATGGTAGATTTTCCTCCTTAGTGAAAGTATAGTACTTACCGTCGATATCAGCCATAAAGAACATCTGCGTAAACTTAGGATAGCCCGGTACATTTACGCCATAGCGCACAATGGCACGCTGGCCATCATCCAAGATTCCCGCAATAGCAATGTAGTAGTCGCCATCCTTGTTATCGTAGTAGTAGCCATCCTCGTCACCGGCAAAGAGGTAGATATCTGCCTTGCCATACTCCTCGCCAAGGTCGTAGTCCTCGGCAACAAGCTGCGAGTAGAAGAACATAGCGTCAAGCTCGGCATTGTACTCCACCTCAACCTCAAGGTCATCGAAGTCCTCCCAGCCTGTCATCACAAACGAGCGGTTGGCAACACTCTTAGAGATATTTACTGTAGCAGACACTTCGTTCTGGCCAAAAATCGCCCACTTACCAAGCCATGCTTGATAGTTTGCAGTAGGCAACTGCTCCTTAACCTCAAACTCATCGCTTACCGAGAACAGGCCGCTAACCTCGCCCTCAGGGGTAAAGCCCACAGCTAAGGCACGATACACACCTGGGTCAAGGTCGAATGGATCGGCACCATTGCCTGTATATAGCAAATCAGCAAAGCTAAATGCTGTGCCATTCAGCTCGTTGAACTCGGCGAGGTAGGCCTTGAGGTCTTCAAGCATCAGATCGGCAAGCTCACGTAGCTGGTAAGGGTCGTACATATCGGCATACACGAGCGTAATGGCGTAAGGGTTGTTATCTGTGCTGATTACACGTACCACGTGGTCATACTCCACCTCGTCGAGTGTGTCCTTGCCAGCATATATCACCGTCCACGCATCGTTACGGCGCATACCGTTGTAGTCTGGCTCTTCGCTACCATCCTTTAGTGTCTTGAACTCCACTGCGGTAATCTCGCCATACTGCACGCCATCGGCCGTAAGGCCTGTGGCGATATAGCGATAGGAGCTATCGGGAGTAAGACCCTCAAGGAGTGTGACATACTGCTTGCTGCGATGTAGCTCTTTAGCTTCGACACCGTTAGCGATTTCAGCCTCTACGAGAGCCTTAACATCTGTTGCGGTGTCGGCTGTTACAAAGCCATACCACGTATTATCGGCCTCAAGCTCATGCGAGAGCTTAATCTTTGCCGTAGTGGTTGTGATATCTTCGACCTCTACCGTTAGCTTCAGATTAGGCAGATTCTCTACCTGGTCGCCACCCCTGTCACAAGAGATAGCAAAGGCTATGGCCGCAAACACGACCATAACCCTTGTAAGAGATAATTTTAGAAGATTCATATGTTACTACTTCTGTTTCTTGTAGATAGCAATAGCATTTTCTGCTTTTGTTGCATTTGTTGCTGTTGAAAGATAGCACGTAAATGTTGAAGCGGCACTATTATACTTCATTAGATAATCCTTTGAAGATGAGGTTGTTGATATTGTAGCCTCACCATCCTCAGTAATTCCAATAGTCCATGAGGCAGCAGCATTAATCGAGGTTCTCATTTTAATACCACTTGAATAATAAGGATAATAGGTTGTATCCTTATAAGTAAACTCAAATGAGATTGTACCTTCCCCCTCGCCGTTAACAACTTTAAACACTTGAACACCGGCTTTTTCTGCATCATAAATCACATTGCCTGTTTTCTCTATGCCAGCCGATGGGAATTTTGTGTCAGTAGTTTTTGTAGGACAAGCGAGAGCCTTATCAGCGTTCTTTGCAACAATAATTACCTCATCGCCTACAGCGAGTGTCGAAGCATCGGTAACAAGCTCATAGCCAACCTTATTTGCAGGATTAACACCCTGCTGAGCAACAACCGTAACAGAGATTAGACCATAGGTAAATGTC
>JAZNQJ010000100.1:0-3741 GCA_045590115.1 Alistipes sp.
GGAGTGCGCTCAGCGGGTGCTACGCCCCCTGTTGGCGAGTGTGCATACGCTGTGGGCGATCGTGTTGAGCATCCTAAGTTTGGCTTAGGACGTATTGAGCGTATCGAGCCGTTGGCCACCGACCATAAGCTTGTGGTAAACTTCGAGGAGTATGGCTCAAAAACTCTGCTTGCCAAGTTTGCGAAACTAACAAAAAAGTAACGCTGCTATGTTCGAGGTCACACTATCGGTCATTATGACCACCTACAACCACGAGCGATATATCGCCGAGGCTATCGAGAGTGTGCTGCGCCAGCAGACCTCGTTTGGTGTGGAAATCGTTGTGGGCGAGGATTGTAGCACCGACCGCACGTTGGCTGTTGTGCGTGACTATGAGCGCATGTATCCCGACTGCATACGTGTGGTAACATCCTCGGAGAATGTGGGTTGGCGAGAGAACTATCGCCGCACTATTGCTGCGGCAAGGGGCAAGTATATAGCCCTGCTCGATGGCGATGACTACTTTACACATCGTAAGAAGCTACAGCTTCAGGTTGATATGTTGGAGCAAAACCCCGATGTGGGCATGTGCTACACCCGCTCTGAGCGACGTGACGAGGCGGGTGGTGTGACCATATATCCCGAGACGGAGGATTGCCCCACGACATTTGAGGCGATGCTCAGGCGTAACCCTGCCGAGAACTGTACTGTTGTGGCACGCCGAGAGCTTGTCGAAGAGTATTATGCCGAGATACGCCCCGACCAACACCCCGAGTGGCTTACCGATGACCTTCCTATGTGGCTATGGTTTGCCGCACGTAGTAAGTATATGGCTATCGACTGCCCTATGGCTGTTCACCGAGTGTTGAAGCGCAGTGTGAGCCACGATGAGGACTACCGCCGCAGGATAGCCTTCGTGGACTCGTTGGCAGATATAAGCCTCTGGTACGATGAGCGTTACAACAACCGTAAGCTCCACGATGAGCTGCAGCGCTCGAAGCATAATACAGCCCTGTGGGTGCTATCCTACAATGGCTCTGTTGGAGAGTATGTTGCTCGCTGGTGGCGAGATATTCACACCTACCCTCCGCTTGTTAAGAACATCGCCTCGTATGGCCTCTTTGTCAAGAAGATATTTTGGCGTATGTGGCGCAAAACTCGAAAATAATGACTACCAAGCAACGATACGACTACGTTATAGAGTACTTCTCACGCTCGATGCCTACGGCCGAGAGTGAGCTTAACTTCCGCACACCCTTTGAGCTGTTGGTGGCTGTGGTGTTGTCGGCACAATGTACCGACAAGCGTGTTAACCTAACCACGCCAGCACTCTTTGAGGCATATCCCGATGCTACGGCCATGTCCAAGGCCTCGGAAGCAGAGATATATGAGTATATAAAGAGCATATCCTACCCTAACAATAAGGCTAAACACCTGGCCACGCTCTCTCGTCAGATTGTCGAGAAGTTTGGTGGTGAAGTGCCATACGACCCAGCCGACCTTGAGTCGTTGCAGGGTGTGGGACGTAAGACTGCAAATGTTGTGGGCGCAGTGCTGTGGGGGCGTGAGGTTATGCCTGTCGACACCCACGTATTTCGTGTTGCGGCACGCATAGGCCTTAGTCGCAATGCCCGCACACCACTTGCTACCGAGCGACAGCTTGAGAAGGGCTTTCCAAAGCATCTGCTGCCCATAGCCCACCATTGGCTTATTCTGCATGGCAGATATACCTGCTTGGCTCGTAAGCCTAAGTGCGATAAGTGTGGCATTACGGCGGTGTGCAAATACTTTAAAGAGAACAATAAATAACATCATAATATGAAGCGACTTAGCCTATTTGTTGCGATGCTCCTTATGGCGTGTACACAGCCATCCTACCCAGGTATTGATAGACCCTCGGGCGGAGGAAATACCGCTACCGACCAGAGCGTCATAGATTATATCGACCAGCGCCTTGAGGCCGAATACTATTGGCTCGATGAGGTGGTCGAGAAGTGCAATACGTTTAATCGTGGTGTTGAGTGGGAGGACTACCTCTCGGCAACACTCGGCCGTCTTACAACAAACGCAGATGATGGATACCTAAATAGCAAGGGACAGCGAGTGTTCTACTCATATATTCGTGAGTATCAGCCCTCTACACGTGCCGCTGTTTCGGGCTTCGGTATCGACCTGCACTATACTATCGTGATTGTCAACAGTGAGCAGCGCTACTACGGCTTTTTGGTCGAAAATGTCTACCCCGACTCTCCGGCCGACAAGGCGGGTGTTCGACGTGGCGATATAATAATGATGATTAACGACTCCTTTATCACGCCTGATAACTATGCTTCACGCTTTAACTCCATTCAGGGTAACACCGCCTCGTCGTTTAAGTTAAAGCTTCAGCGTCAGACAGGCGACAAGGAGAGTTTTGATGTTGAGCTTACGAAGGCTTCTTATTCGGCGACACCGGTTATTTACAGTGACATTATCGAGATTGAGGGCTACACAAAGAAGATAGGATATCTTGTCTATACGGGCTTTGAGTCGGAGTACGACGATGAGCTTATAGCTGTGCTTGATGAGTTTGCTGCGGAGGGTGCTGGCGAGGTAATCCTCGATCTAAGGTGCAATGGTGGTGGCTCGGTGACCTCAGCCGTAAAGCTATGCTCGGCACTTGTGCCAACGACCAAGGAGGGTGGCGTTCTCTGCCAGATAGCACGTAACCCAAAGAATACCAAGCAGGATAAAGTTGAATCTTTCAGACTTGAGAATACATCCGAGCAACTAACTGCGCTTGAGCGCCTTACGGTCATCTGCTCGGACTATAGTGCCTCGGCCTCGGAGCTTGTGATTATGGGCTTGCGTGGCTTAGATTTCCCCGTAACATTGGTAGGCTCAACCACTGAGGGTAAGAACTGTGGTATGGATGTTACACGTCGTACGATTGGTAATCTCCACCTCGAGTATGCCCCCATCACCTTTATGTGTTTCGATGCCAAAGGCTATGGCGATTGGGGCGAGGGCATCACTCCCGACGTAGACCTTACCGATGCTGCCAACGAGCTTGGTGTTAGCGATGAGAACTATCCACTTCCACGTGCCGATTGGGGCGATATGACCCACGATATAGGCCTTGTGGCTGCCTTGGCAAAGGTCACAGGACGCAATATTTCAACCCCAGCGACACGTTCGGAGATTGGCTTTGAAGAGCTTGAAACAGAACGCATAAGCTACCCTATTGAGGGTATACGAAACTACGTAGAGTAACACAAACAAAACATACTACTATGACTTTACACAACATCCTAAGCTATGGCATGATACTGCTGTCGGCCGTAGCTGTAGCCTCTTGTGCGGGGGCAATTGACGATGTGTATGCCATCCCTGAGAAACCTATCGAGGAGATGAGCTACACACCTGAGCGTACCACCTTTGAGGTGTGGGGACCAACAGCCGAGCGTGCCGTTGTACGCCTCTACGATGGCGAAAAGTTGGCTCAGGAGATTGAGATGACACGTGGCCAGAGCGGCCTGTGGAGTGCTACGGCTGAGGGCGACCAGCGTGGCAAGCTCTACGCCTTCCAGCTTACCGTAGATGGCAAGACACTGAAGGAGACGGCAGGTATCTTCGCCAAGGCCGTAGGCGTAAATGGCGACCGTGGTGCCGTTATCGACCTTCGTAATACCGACCCTGAGGGCTGGAGCGAGGATTGCGCACCAGAGGTTAAGCCTTCGGAGCGAGTAATCTACGAGATGCACTATCGTGATATGACAGCAC
>JAZNQJ010000101.1:0-5613 GCA_045590115.1 Alistipes sp.
TCAACAATGAGGGTAAGAAGGTGTTTAACGGCCCTCTGTCGGCAAGTTGTACACTTGCTAATACAAATGTCAGCGTTTGGCCATATGACTTTGCGCTGTCGGGTACCTATACAAGTACGACTAACTTTGCACATGACAAGCTAAACGGTGCATCTGCGTCATCATATAAGCTCAATGTTAAGAAGCTTGGTAGCAATCCAGAGACTAAGGTTGAGTATCAAACATTCTCGGGTAACTTCCTCAAGGGAGTGCCTAATGGAGCATTTAAGATGGATTGTAACGGCGAGCTGAAGCTCACAGTTACATACAACAAAGGCACTCTTGTGGGTGCATTCTACTACGAAGAGGTTCTTGCAAAGCATAAGATTACAGGAACACTCTCTTCGGATGGAAAGCCTACGGGACAGTGGGTATACAAGAGCGATGCGCACATCACTCGTACTATGCAGATGCTCAATGGTGTTCTTATTAGCGAGCGATATGTCGATACCAGCAATATTCGCCCAATGGATACCACCACTGAGGCATCTGTTGCAGAGATGGCAAAACGATATGCCTCTGGCGCTATTAGCGAGGCGGAGCTATATGCACAAGGATATATCATCCTCGAGGAGGAGCTTATGCTTGGCGATAAGGTCTCGGTAGCGCTAAAGGATTACTCAGGCTTCATTGGCTTTACAAACTCTGCTGCCTACGAGTTTAGCAATCCTAACAAGGTGCCATTTAAGGTGTTGTCGAAGGTTAATGTGCTGAATGATGAGGGTGTTAAGAGGGTGACTGAGCTAATCCTTGAACTCGATGAGCTGAATGATCTTGATATGCCTAAGAAAGAGGAGGTATGTGAGTGCGAAAAGGTACTTTGCCGTACGGATGGTGGCAATGGTGAGTATTACTACTCTCGTTTTGTGCGAGTGTTGCCCAATGGAGTAGCATACGTGCAGTTCGAGGAGTTGGATAATGCGCTTCTTATGGTGAGAAACAGCGATGACAGCTTGGCATATATGACTGCTGAGGCATTCTCGCAGCTAAAGCAGGCGGTGCATGAAGCACGTGTGGCACGTGCCAAAAGTTATGTGGAGTATTTGAACTGTGATACAAATATCGAGACATACAAGTCAAAGAGCTACAATGAGTTATTAGATGTTAGATATAGGTGGAAAACATTAACCCTGTATCCACACCCTGAGTATGAGGAGTATATGATTACGGATGAAAATCCTAATGCTATACTAACATATATAACTAAGAGTTCGTATGATGAGGTGCAGAAGTTCCTCTCTGAGTTTAATGCCCTGATTGAAGAGAAGAGGTCTCAGCAACAGGGTTACTACTTCTATTAGTTATCTATGCGAGTATGAGGTTGGCTAAATTTAGCCAACCTCTTTTTGTTGTAAGTGGTGTGGTGGTAGTCGTGCGCAATAATATTTGGCAAGGTTTTGGGATTTTACAAAACTATGGATAACTTTACGGCATAAAATACTGTTTTCTATGTCTGAGATAATGAGTACACCTATTGAGCGTATTGCAGATATCGTTGCGACGATGCGTAGCTTTTTTAATTCACAACGCACACTCTCGCTCGACTTTCGATGCCAGATGCTACGCCGACTGCGCAACGCAATAGTAAAACACGAGGCGAAGCTTGCGGAGGCTCTACGCATCGACCTTAACAAGAGCTATGAGGAGGCATACCTCACCGAGATTAGCATAGTGCTTGGCGAGATAGACAACTTCCTCAAGCATCTGCCACGCTGGGCTGCGCCCTCAAAGCGTAAGACACCGCTCAAGTTGTTCCCTGCAAAGAGCCAAATCATAACCGAGCCTCTTGGTGTGGCACTCATCATTGCACCATGGAACTACCCTGTACAGCTACTACTCAACCCTCTTGTGGGGGCTATAGCTGCGGGGTGTACTGCTGTATTGAAGCCCTCTCCCTATGTGCCTCATGTGGCTAAGGCGCTCGACGAGCTGGTGCGTGAGTGTTTTGGCGAGGAGTATGTAGCTATTGTTCAGGGACATCGTGATGTAAACGCAGCGTTGCTTAACGAGCGTTACGACGTGATATTCTTCACCGGCTCGCCAGAGTTAGGACGTGTGGTGATGCGTGCAGCGGCGGAGAACCTTACTCCCGTAATCCTTGAGCTTGGTGGCAAGAGTCCTGTGGTTATCGACAGCACCGCCGATATTAAGGTTGCGGCAAAACGTCTGGCATGGGGTAAGACGCTGAATGCCGGTCAGACATGCATAGCTCCCGACTACCTGCTTATCCATAGCTCCGTAAAGGAGGCCTTTGTGGAGGCCTATAAGCACTCGTTGCGTGAACTTCATGGCGAGGATGCCCGCCTCAGCAAGCACTATGTGCGCATGGTCTCGGAGCGTGCTTTCGAGCGTGTAAGTGGCTATATTGCTGAGGGTAAGGTGCGCTGTGGCGGTATGGTAGTGGCTGAGGAGCGATACATTGAGCCTACGTTGCTTGATGAGGTGAGGGTGGATAGTGCCGTTATGCGTGAAGAGATTTTTGGCCCTGTGCTGCCGATGATTGAGATTGGTAGTGTTGAGGAGGCGATAACCTTTATCAACGAGCGTGAGAAACCCTTGGCACTATATGTATTTGCCGATGAGCCTACTGCACGTCGTGTCATAGAGCATACATCATCGGGAGGTGCCTGCATCAACGACTGCATAATGCATATCGCCAACGAGAAGCTACCCTTTGGTGGTGTTGGTAACTCAGGCATGGGACGCTACCATGGTAGTGACTCGTTATATTCGTTCTCGCATCGTCGCTCGATGATTGCCACTCCCACATGGTTAGACCTGCCCTTTAGGTATATGCCCTACAAGTGGTTTAAATATGTTAAGCGCCTACTTTAGAGTAGGCGTTTGCTTTTTCACATCTTTTTACTACCTTTGTCGGTGTAACATGCAGAATTATGAACAGAAGACTTAAAACTATCCTAACCTTTGTGGCCGTCGTGTGCGCCACAATTAGCTTAAATGCTCAGGATCTGCAGTCACAACGTGGTGAGTCGCAGGATCTTGGAAAATTGCTTGGTTGTCGTGTCGATCACGGTGGCTTGCTTATCAACCCCTTCCCTCAGCAGTACACTCCACTTACGTGCGAGGGTGTCGACATTCGTCAGGGTGTCAAACTCGTTGGCGAGGCGAAGAACTATGCTCAGGAGCTTGGTTTCCTTGCCGAAAGTAAGAAGGGTGCAAAACTTCAGCTTAAATTCTACAATGAGCAAAGCGACAAGCAAGGGGTATTTACCCATGCATCAGGTGCCTATGCGCTTGAGATTTGCGAGGGTAAAATCACAATCAATGCCTACGACGATGCAGCTGCTTTCTACGCTATTCAGACCCTGCGTCAGGTTGTAGATAGCCCAATCTCAGCTGAGGGTACTCTCCCCGCTATGCGTATCAACGATTGGCCCGATTTGAAGTATCGTGGTGTTGTCGAGGGCTTCTATGGCGAGCCATGGTCACACGCCACACGCCTCTCGCTTATCGACTTCTATGGTCGCTTTAAGATGAACTACTACATCTACGGCCCTAAGGATGATCCATACCACTCATCACCTTATTGGCGTGAGGCATATCCCGAGAAGGAGGCCCAGCAGATTCGTGAGCTTGTGGAGGCCTGCAAGCGCAACCGAGTACACTTCGTATGGGCTATACACCCAGGCAAGGATATCCAGTGGAACGAGACCGACCTTCAGAACCTTATCAATAAGTTCGAGGCTATGTATGCCCTTGGCGTGCGTGCCTTTGCCGTACACTTCGACGATATTGAGGGTGCTGGTGCTAACCCATACCCTCAGACCGAGTTGATGAACATCCTAAACGATGAGTTCGTAAAGGTTAAGGGTGACGTAGAGCCTCTTATCGTGTGTCCTACGGAGTATACTCGCCTGTGGGCTAATCCTACGGAGCGTGGTAGCCTTATTATATATGGTAATACGCTCGACCCATCTGTCGACGTATTCTGGACTGGTGATGCTGTATGTAGCAATATGACTGAGTCTACTATGGAGTGGATATCATCACGCATCAAGCGTCCAGCTCTATTCTGGTGGAACTTCCCTGTTACTGACTATGCACGCCACATCATCATGCAGGGTCCTGTTTATGGTCTTTCATCGACTATGGATAGCACCAAGACACGAGGCATCGTGAGCAATCCTATGGAGCATGGCGAGGCCTCAAAGTTGGCATTGTACAGCACCGCAGACTATGCGTGGTGTCCATCAAAGTATAACCCCGTAGATAGCTGGGAGCGTGCCATTGAGTGCGTAGCACCTGAGGTTAAGGATGCATATCGCCTCTTTGCCATCCACTCGTGCGACACCGAGACAGGCTACCGTCGCTTGGAGTCGTGGGAGACCCAGACATTTACACTTGCTGAGTACGACGCCGAGGTTGCTGCGAAGCTCCTTGAGGAGCTACGTCGCATCGAGCAGGTGCCAGCACAGATGGAGGCTATGCAGAACAAGGCACTGCTCGAGGAGCTTCGCCCATGGTTGGTAGAGTTTGGTAAGCTTGGTACACGTTGCCGTAAGGCTATCGAGTGCCTCGAGACATACCTTGCGGGCGACTACGACACATTCTGGAACTTGTATGTGGATAATCTTATGACAGAGGAGCAGATTGCCGAGTTTGATGCTCACCGCTGTGGTACTATGAAGCTACAGCCATTCTACGAGCGTCTTATGGACGACATGGCTGCAGCATACTACGAGAGCCTTACAGGTGAGAAGTCATCAGTACTTTCGGCCGTAGGTAGCTACGCTTCCCTGCAAGCTCCACAGGCAAAGTATATGTTCGATAACGACCCTGAGACATACTACCACTCTGGTCAGGCACAGCGTACCGATCACTTCCTTGGCGTAGACCTCGGCGTGGTACGTCCCGTACGTGAGGTGCGCATCATCCAGGGACGTAACTCGGTAGATGATGTTGACTACTTCGACCATTGTGTATTGGAATACTCTGTTGATGGCCAAACATGGACAGCTCTTGCTGAGCCAATGCAGGGTGTCTACGATATTGAGTGGCGTGGCGATGCTGTAGAGGCACGCTATGTAGGTATCCGCAAGCTCGAGTCAGCAAAGCGCAATTGGTTGGCGGTGCGCTCTTTTGAGATTAATCCCGTTGCGAAGAGTGAGTATGGCTGGGATGCTAATCCATTCACATCATATAGCTATCAGGAGGCTATCGTGCTTGATGTGCCTAAGGATAAGAGCGTTGTGCAGATGCTTTTCGGTAAGCTCTCAGATAAGGGCTACGTAATCTTGTATAATAAGCGAAACAAGGAGGTTGGTAGGGTAGAGATTAGCTCTTCAAACACAACCGTTGAACTTTCAAAGGAGGTAACACGCATCGAGATAAATACAAGCAGCGACCTCTACGAGCTTATCTTTAAGTAGGAGCGCAGAGCGTACAAACCAAAAGGAGGTGACTAAAAAGTTAATTAGCCACCTCCGTCTTTTTTGTCATGAGGTTGAATAAAAAGATGTAGTTTTAGGCATGCGAAGCCCGAAAAAGCGGAGTTTACTAAGCGTAAATGAGCATTTTGAGGGCGAGCATAACGACAAAATAGACTTTTTATTC